>CAZZZX010000765.1:0-1519 GCA_964658585.1 uncultured Novosphingobium sp. | reverse complement strand
GGTGCAGCGCCCGCCCAGTCCTTCGACCATTGCTCGGATGACATGATCCTCGCGGATGCGGATGCACCCGCCCTTCTGGCCCGCGACGAGCTGGGTGGGCAAGTGGCGGTTGCCGAGGTGCCAGGCGATGCGGACCAGCGCCGCGCTGTCGTCGCCCACGATCTCGATCAGCGCCTCGTCAGCCGCCGCGATCGCGAGCAGCCCGCCGTCGTCGAGCCGCGCGACGTCGCCGCCGCGCATGTGCACCGCGCGCGGCAGGTCGAGCAGCACCGCCTCGCCGCCGAGCGTGGTCAGCACCATCCGCCGCCGGTTGCGGAGATCGAAATCGAGCAACAGGCTGTCGGTGGCGGCCTCGACCCCGAGCGGATGTTCGATCGCGACGATCCTGCGCATGAAAAACGCCCCTCAGTAGAGGAAATAGCGCTGCGCGAGCGGCAGTTCGGTCGCCGGTTCGCAGGTCAGCAGTTCGCCGTCGGCGCGCACCTCGTAGGTTTCGGGATCGACCGCGATCACCGGCAGCGCGTCGTTGAGCTTCATGTCGCGCTTGCCGATCGATCGCGTGCCCCGTACCGCCACCACGCTGCGCCGCAGACCCAGCCGCTCGGCGACGCGATCCTCGATCGCCGCAGCGGATACGAAGGTGACGCACGACGCCGCCATCGCCAGGCCGAAGCTACCGAACATCGGCCGGCTGTGGACCGGCTGCGGCGTCGGGATCGACGCGTTGGCGTCGCCCATCATGGCGTGCACGATCGCCCCACCCTTGATGACGAGATCGGGCTTGGCGCCGAAGAATGCGGGATCCCAAAGCACCAGATCGGCAAGCTTGCCGACCTCGACCGAACCGATCTCGTGCGCCAGACCCTGCGCGATCGCGGGATTGATCGTGTATTTGGCGACGTAGCGCCGCACGCGCAGATTGTCGTTGTCGCCGGTCTCGCCCGCCAGGCTCCCACGCTGCGTCTTCATCTTGTGCGCGGTCTGCCAGGTGCGCGTGACGACCTCGCCGACGCGGCCCATCGCCTGGCTGTCCGACGACAGGATCGAGAGCGCGCCGAGATCGTGGAGGATGTCTTCCGCCGCGATCGTCTCCTTGCGGATGCGGCTCTCGGCGAAGGCCAGATCCTCGGCGATCGAGGGATCGAGATGATGGCAGACCATCAGCATGTCGAGATGCTCGTCGATCGTGTTGATCGTGAACGGCATCGTCGGGTTGGTCGAGGACGGGATGACGTTGGCGAGGCCCGCGACCTTGATGATGTCGGGCGCGTGGCCGCCGCCCGCGCCCTCGGTGTGGAAGGCGTGGATCGTGCGTCCCTTAAAGGCGGCGATGGTGTCGTCGACGAAGCCGCTCTCGTTGAGCGTGTCGGTGTGGATCATCACCTGGATGTCGTGATCGTCGGCGACCGACAGGCAGCAGTCGATCGCGGCCGGGGTCGTGCCCCAGTCCTCGTGCAGCTTGAGTGCTGCGGCACCGGCGCGGATCTGCTCGATCAGCGCCGCCGGCTCGCTGGCATTG
>CAZZZX010000764.1:939-1523 GCA_964658585.1 uncultured Novosphingobium sp. | reverse complement strand
TGCGTGCCCTGTTCGGGGATATCGAGGATACCGAAATCGTCGGCCAGGCGCGCGACGGCGATGCCGCGCTGCGCCAGATCGAGGCGCTGCGCCCCGATCTCGTGATCCTCGACGTGCAGATGCCGGGCCGCACCGGGCTGCGCACCGCCGCGGATATCGCGGTCGAGCCGCGGCCGGAGATCGTGTTCGTCACCGCGCACGAGCATTACGCCCCCGACGCCTTCGATCTCGAGGCGGCGGACTATATCCTCAAGCCCGTGCGCTTCGATCGGCTGCGCCTCGCCACCGAGCGCGCGCGCCGCCGCCGCCGGCTGCGCGACGATGCCGAGCGCGTCGACGCGCTCGCCGCCGAGATGGCGCAGCTGCGCGCCGCGCGCCCGGCCACGAGCACGCCATCCGCGGGCGATCCCGAGATCTGGGTGCCCGAGCGGACGGGCCAGCGCCGCGTGCCGATCGAGACGATCGACTGGATCGAGGCGGCACGCGACTATGTCCTGCTCCATACCGAGATGCGCAGCCACATGCTGCGGATCACGATGTCGGCGCTGGAGGCCAAGCTGGAGGGCACCGCGCTGATTCGCGTC
>CAZZZX010000764.1:0-929 GCA_964658585.1 uncultured Novosphingobium sp. | reverse complement strand
TTCGTGCGGCCGTCGCGCGTCGCCGAGGTCCGCCGCCAGCAGCGCGCGACAACCCTGGTGCTCGCCGACGGCACCGGCGTTCAGGTCGGTCCGAGCTATCTCGATGCGGTCGAGCAGGCGCTGGGACTGATCTGATCCGTTCGCCGCGAGCGCAGGCCCGGGACCGCAGTCGCGAGGTCGCATCCCGGGTCCGCTCGACCCCGCCCGGGCCGAACGGAAAGTCTGCGGACACGAACAGCAAAAAAGCTCCCCTTCCGGTCATGGAAGGGGAGGAGGCTTCGCTAGGGACCTGGCGAAGGGGCGGTGCGCTCAGGCGAGCGCGAGATTGGTCGCCTGGTGGAGCGCGGTCTCGCTGAACCCCGCCGCCAGGAGACGCGCCGCGAGATCGTCGAGACGGCGGTCGCCGCGCCGCATCATGCAGGCGAACAGCCGCAGCGCCTCGAGCCTGGCGTCGGCGAACGGCGTGACACGCTGGACGCCGGTCAGCGTGGCGAGCCAGGAGGCGACGCGGCGCAGGCCCGACGGCGTCGGCGCCGCGCTCCAGCCGTAGCGGAACGCGTCGGCGCGGCCGACCGCGATCGCATGGACCTCACGATCGTCGAGCCAGCCGATCTCCCGACGCGGCACGATCGCCAGCGGCGGTGCGGTATCGTTCGCGGCGGACGGTCTGGCGACGGGGCGACGCTGTGGCTGCATGATCCCTCACTCCATCGGATGCGACATGCTGCAGATACGGATCGCCGGCACGCCCGGATCGCGTCGCGCGGCGAAGCCGCCGGTTGATGCGACGAGCCGGGAGGCATCGTCCCCGGTCGCGCTGCGGCCGGATCAGGCGGGCGCGTCGATCAACTCGGCGGCGGCGCCCGCGGGCATCCGCACGGTCGCGGTGAAGCCGTCGGGTCCGCGCTGGATCGACAGCGAACCGCGCC
>CAZZZX010000763.1:0-1524 GCA_964658585.1 uncultured Novosphingobium sp. | reverse complement strand
CGCGCGACCCGGCCCGACATCAAGCTCGGCATCTGCGGCGAGCATGGCGGCGACCCGGCGAGCATCGCCTTCTGCGAGCGGACCGGGCTCGATTACGTCTCCGCCTCGCCCTACCGCGTGCCGATCGCGCGGCTGGCGGCGGCGCAGGCGGCGTTGCGCGCCCAGTGAGAGGCGGGGCCGCCATCGCGATGCTGCTCGTGCTCGCGGCGTGCGCGACGAGCCCGGGGCGCGGCGGCGATGCGGGGGCGATCATCGGCGCGCAGGCACGTGCCAGGCACGGCGCCGATCCGGTCGCCACGCCGCCCGCGGACGTGGGCAATGCCGAGGATCCGGCGGTGCCGAAGTAGCGGCGAGAGCCCGCTCCCTTCGGAGGAGAGAGCGTCCCGCGCTCAGCCCGGACCCGGCGTATCGTGCATTTCCAGGGTGTAGTGGATGCGAACCCGTCCGCCGAGCACCTGCTTGCCGTTCCGCCGCGGCGGCAGCACGCGGAACTGCCAGGACGCCTGCCGCATCATTCTCGAGATCCCCGAGCCTGGCGTCTCGCCGAGTTCCTTGCAATCCTCGACGCGATAGTCGGCGATCATCGTGCATTCGATCTCGCCCCAACCCCCGTTCACAGGCAGCACCCGGGGCATATACGGGTCGAGCTCCGCGGGCGTCGGCCGGCGGTACCAGTCGACCGACAGCATCTCGTCCCCGCCCGGCGCGCCGCCCGCGCCGTCGCCGGTGCCGCTGCCCGCGCCGCTGGTATCGCCGCCATCGCCCGCCGCCGCGATGCGCTCGCCGCGGTGCGAGGGCATACTCGCGATGTCGGACGAGGCGAATTCGGAACTCGACATCGGGATGACGTTCCACGGCACCGGCGTCGGCGTCGCATGATGCGGCGGCGTCTTGGTCGGGTTGGTGCGCGTCGGCGTCGTCGCCGTCTTGGGACCGCCATGCGTCGCATGGGTGGGCTTGATCGCCTTGGCGGGTGTCGGCTGGCTGCCCTCGCCCGGGATCTGGATCATCGTGATCGTCGGCTGCGACGGCTTGCGGCCCATCGTCACCACGCCCATCTCGATCATCAGGAAGACGATCAGCGCGGTGATGGCGAGCGCGAGCGCCAGCGACACCGCGCGACTTCTCAACGATTCGCGCGATTCCAGATAGGACGAACGCTGGATCGCAGCCGCGGGCATCGCCGGTCCGCCTACAGAATGCTGCATGTGCGCGCAATTGAAAGGGGCTTAATTCCGCGTAATCAGCGCGCCCCGCGCACGCTCACCCCCAGCGCGAGCGGTGCGCATCGACGCCTTCGTTGCGCAGCGTCGCGGCCTGCTCGCGCCACTGTTCGCGCGCGATCGTGCCCGCGGGCAGCGCCATCCGTGCCTCGGCGTCCGCCGCGTCGCCGTCGCTCATCGCCTCGAGGTCGCGATAGTTGTGGACGCCGTATTCGTTGAGCCGCGTCTCGCGGTCGCGGCCGACGCCGCGGATCAGCGAGAGATCCTCGCGCCGCCCCGCCGCCGCCGCGCCGACCGCCGC
>CAZZZX010000762.1:0-1530 GCA_964658585.1 uncultured Novosphingobium sp. | reverse complement strand
GAGGATCGCGCCGAGCGCACCGCCCGCGACCGCGCCGACCACGGTACCGGTGGTGCCGTCCGAGCGCCGGCAATAATAACGGCCGTCGCCGCCGCGATAGACGCGGTCGTCGCGGGTCAGCGCGCGCTCGCCACCCGGCTGGTCGCGATACTCGCGCGACGGATCATAGCCCGGCGGTGGCGGCGGCGCGTCGCGGCGATAGTAATCGCCCGGCGGCGGGCGGTTGCCGCCATAGCCGTCCCCGCGATAGCCCTGCGGCGGCGGCGGCGGCGGCGCGCCATTGTCGTAATAGCCACCCGGCGGCGGCGGCGGACGATCGCCATAATAGCCCGGTGCCGGACGCGGCGGCGGCGGGGGCGGCGGCCCATAGCCCGGACCGGGACCATAGCCGTCGTCATAGCAGGCGGCGAGCGGCAGCAGCACGGCGGTAGCGGCGAGTGCCGTCAGGGAGCGTCGGAAGGCCATGATCTTCTCCTCGTGGGTATGCCGATAAACGCGCACGCCGCTTTCGCGGCACTGAACGCGGATAACGGCCGGGGTTCATGATCGGCACCGCGGTTGCCAAGCCGACCGCAACCGCTACACTGGCGACGACCCCGGGGGGCCGCGCAGATCGGCGGCTGAGAGGCGGGCCGATACGCCCGCGACCCGTCGAACCTGATCCGGTTGACACCGGCGGAGGGAGGGAGCGGCCGCGCCCCCCGTCTCCGGAGCACGAAAGGAGGCGGCATGGCGCACACGCTCACCGTCCTCACTTTGTGGCTCGCACAGGCGATCGGGCTCTATCTGATCGCGGTCGCCGCGCTTCTGCTGACCCGGCCGGCGCGGCTCGGCGCGCTGATCGGCGAGATCGAATCGAGCCCGGCGCTCGCCTTCCTGTCGGGCTTCGGCGCGTTCGCGGTCGGCGTCGCTATCCTGATCCCGCACCATGTCACGTACGACTGGCTGGCGCTGGCCGTCACGCTGGTCGCGGTCGTCGCCTGCGTCGAGGGACTGATGCTGATCGCGGCGCCCCAGGCCCTGCTTCGTCTCGCCCGCGCCGCCGTCCCCGCCGCGCGGCTGTGGGGCCTCGTCTCGCTGATCCTCGGACTCATCCTGTTCCTCGGCGGCCTGACCGGCCGCGCCGACGCCATTCCCTGAAAGGACCGATCATGGCCGATATCCCCGCACGCACGGAAATGAAGGTGACGACCGGCTCGATCCGGGGCTCGAAGAAGATCCATGTCGAGGGACCGAACGGGCTGCGCGTCGCGATGCGCGAGATCACGCTGGAGCCCAGCGCCAACGAGCCGCCGGTCCGCGTCTACGACACGTCGGGGCCGTACAGCGACACGCACGCGCACATCGACATCATGGCGGGCCTGCCCGAGCTGCGCCGCGACTGGATCCGCGGCCGCGGCGATGTCGAGGAGGTGCCGCAGCGCGAGACCCGGCCCGAGGACAACGGCCAGCTCGGCCCCGATCGCTCGGGCGGTGTCCCCGCCTTCCCGCAGGTCCGCGGCCGGGTGCTGCGCGCCAGGCCGGGCATGA
>CAZZZX010000761.1:0-1530 GCA_964658585.1 uncultured Novosphingobium sp. | reverse complement strand
GCGGCGGCATCGGCACCTATTGGGGCAATGTCCGCGGCATCGGCGAGCCGGTCGGGCTCAACGGCAAGACCAGCGGCATCATCCCGTTCGTCCGCGTGATGGATTCGCTCACGCTCGCCATCTCGCAGGGTTCGCTGCGTCGCGGCTCGGCGGCGGTGTATCTCGACGTCTCGCACCCCGAGATCGAGGAGTTCCTCGAGATCCGCAAGGCGAGCGGGGATTTCAACCGCAAGGCGCTGAACCTCCACCATGGCGTGCTGCTGACCGACGCGTTCATGGCGGCGGTGCGCGACGGGAAGAGCTTCGATCTGGTCAGCCCCAAGGATGGCTCCAAGCGCGCCGAGGTCGACGCGCGCGCGCTGTTCCAGAAACTGGTCGAGACCCGGCTGGCGACCGGCGAGCCGTACATCATCTTCGCCGATCATGTGAACAAGGCGATGCCCGCGCATCACCGCGAGCTCGGGCTCAAGGTCTCGACCTCGAACCTGTGCTCGGAGATCACGCTGCCGACCGGCAAGGATCATCTCGGCCAGGACCGCACCGCAGTGTGCTGCCTGTCCTCGCTCAACCTCGAGACCTGGGACGCGTGGAACGGCGACAAGCGCTTCATCGAGGACGTGATGCGCTTCCTCGACAACGTGCTGCAGGACTATATCGACCGCGCCGAGCCGGGCATGGAGCGCGCCGCGTACAGCGCGGGGCGCGAGCGTTCGGTCGGGCTCGGCGTGATGGGCTTCCATTCCTTTCTCCAGGCGCGCGGACTGCCGTTCGAGGGCGCCATGGCGAAATCGTGGAACCTGCGCATCTTCAAGCACATCAACGCGCAGGCCAACGAAGCCTCGATGATGCTCGCACACGAGCGCGGGCCGTGCCCGGATGCGGCGGACGTCGGCGTGATGGAGCGTTTCTCGTGCAAGATGGCGATCGCGCCGACCGCGTCGATCAGCATCATCTGCGGCGGCACGAGCGCGTGCATCGAGCCGATCCCCGCCAACATCTACACGCACAAGACGCTGTCGGGCTCGTTCTCGATCAAGAATCCGTATCTTCAGAAACTGTTGCAGGCCAAATCGAAGGATTCGGACGCGGTCTGGAACTCGATCCTCGAGCGCGGCGGATCGGTGCAGCATCTCGACTTCCTCTCCGCCGAGGAGAAGGACTGCTACAAGACCTCGTTCGAGATCGACCAGCGCTGGCTGATCGAGCTGGCCGCGGACCGCACCCCCTATATCGATCAGGCGCAGTCGCTCAACCTGTTCATTCCCGCGGACGTCGAGAAGTGGGACCTGCTGATGCTCCACTTCCGCGCGTGGGAACTCGGCATCAAGTCGCTCTATTATCTGCGCTCCAAATCGGTGCAGCGCGCCGGCTTCGCGGGCGGGGTCGAGGCGGACAACACGATCGAACTGAAGCAGATCGACGTCGAGAGCACCGATTACGACGAGTGCCTGGCGTGCCAGTGAGGTGATCGTAGCCGCCCGCGGCGCAAAGCCCCGTTCGTGCTGAGCGAAGTCGAAGCACCGTTCTTCT
>CAZZZX010000760.1:0-1537 GCA_964658585.1 uncultured Novosphingobium sp. | reverse complement strand
CACCCGTCGCGATCGAGATCGACGGCGCCGGCTATGCGGTGATGAGGGCGACGCCCGCCGATCTCGACGATTTCGCCATCGGTTTCTGCCTTGCCGAACGGCTGGTCGACCGGGCCGACCAGTTCGACTGGTGCGAGGTGACAGCGGTCGAACGCGGCATCCTGCTGCGGATCGGACTGGCTGAAGAGGTGCGGAGCCGTATCCGCGATCGGGTGCGACACCGCGCCTCGGACTCGTCCTGCGGCCTGTGCGGCATCGAGTCGCTCGAACAGGCGCTGCGGCCGTTGCCGCGGGTAACGTCGGCGCCGAGGCCGGATGCCGATGCGGTCTTCGCCGCGCTCGCCGGGCTGCGCGCGCATCAGCATCTCGGTCGCGAGACCGGGGCCGCCCATGCGGTGGCGGCGTGCGCCCGGGACGGCGCGATCCGGCTGGTTCGCGAGGATGTCGGCCGGCACAACGCGTTCGACAAGCTGGTCGGGGCGATGGCGCGGCAGCGACTCGGGTGGGACGACGGCTTCGCGCTGGTCACCTCCCGGCTGTCCTACGAACTGGTCGAGAAGGCGGCGCTGGCGGATTGCGGAGCGATCGCCGCGATTTCGGCACCGACCACGCTGGCGATCGAGCGTGCCGCCGAGGCCGGTATCCGGGTCTTCGCGCTCGCGCGGAGCGACGCGATCCTCGTCGCCTGATCTTGGCCTTGCGGTTGCGGCCCGCTAGGGCAGGGGCATGACCGCCTCCTATCCTGCGCTGCGGATGCGGCGCACCCGCGTCGCGCCCTGGTCCCGCCGCCTCGTCGCCGAGACCGTGCTCACCCCGTCCGATCTGATCTGGCCCCTGTTCGTCACCGCGGGCGATGGCGTCGAGGAACCGATCGCGACGCTGCCCGGCGTCTCGCGCTGGTCGCTCGACGGCATCGCGGCGCGCGCGAAGGAGGCGTCGGCACTGGGCATCCCGTGTATCGCGCTGTTCCCCAACACGCCCGCGGCGCTGCGTACGCCCGACGGCCGCGAGGCGCTCAACCCGGACAATCTGATCTGCCGCGCGATCCGCACGATCAAGGATGCCGCGCCCGACATCGGCGTGCTGACCGACGTCGCGCTCGATCCCTATACCGAACACGGCCATGACGGTCTGGTCGATGCCCGCGGCGACGTGCTCAACGACGAGACGATGGCGGTGCTCACCGATCAGGCGCTGGTCCAGGCGGAGGCGGGCGCGGACATCATCGCGCCGTCCGACATGATGGACGGGCGGGTCGGCGCGATCCGCGCCGCGCTCGAGGCGGGCGGTCACCGCAATGTCCAGATCATGGCCTATGCCGCCAAATATGCGTCCGCCTTCTACGGCCCGTTCCGCGACGCGGTCGGTTCGCGGGGCCGGTTGAAGGGCGACAAGCGCGGCTACCAGATGGATCACGCCAATTCGGACGAGGCGCTGCGCGAGGTCGCGCTCGATCTCGCCGAGGGGGCGGACACGGTGATGGTCAAGCCCGGCCTGCCCTATCTCGACATCATACGGCGTGTGAAGGACAGCTTCC
>CAZZZX010000759.1:0-1548 GCA_964658585.1 uncultured Novosphingobium sp. | reverse complement strand
GCGCGCGAGCTTGCCCTCGGGCTCGTCCGGGTAGAGTTCGAACAGCCATTCGGCGATCACCAGCCCGAGCACGCGGTCGCCGAGAAATTCGAGGCGCTGATAGCTCTCGCCGGCATGGCTCGGATGGGTCAGCGCGACGACGAACGGCGCGGTGTCGCGCGGCGGCGCGCCGAGGATACCGGTGAGCCAGGTATCGAAATCGCCGCTCATCGGATCGCGCGCCCGATCCGCGCCGGGCGCACCGCGGAAAGCCCCAGCGTCCGCCACGAGCCGCCGCCGCCGGTCGAGAAGAATGTGAACACCGCGCGGCCCTCCAGATTCTCGGACGCGACCAGCCCGACGCCGCCGCCGGGCGTGGCGGGGAAGCGGCTGTCCTCGGACATGTCGCGATTGTCGCCGAGCATGAAGTAATGGCCGGCGGGTACGGTGCGTTCCGCCATCTCGTCCTGTGGTGTCCGGCCCTGGTCGATCACCTCGTAGCTCCGTCCGCCCGGCAGCGTCTCGCGATAGCGCGGCAGGCGGCAGATGTCGCGTCCCTGCGCGTCGATGGTGCGGCCGTCGGGCACGCCGGGGAGCGTCAGGCATTGGGTGTTGGCGGCGAGCGGCAGGACGAAATCGGCGATGCGCACGCGCGGCACGAGCACGCCGTCGAGCCACAGCCGGCCGTCGTGCAGCGCGACCCGATCGCCGGGAAGGCCGATCACCCGCTTGATATAGTCCGCGCGATCGTCCGGAGGCGCGCGGAACACGACCACGTCGCCGCGCGCCGGGGCATGGCCGAACAGGCGGCCGTGCGGGACGGAGGGGGCGATCGGCAGGCTGAACCGCGAGATGCCGTACGGCCATTTGGCGACGAGCAGATAATCGCCGACCACCAACCCCGGCATCATCGATTCGGACGGAATCGAGCGCGGCATCACCACGAAGCAGCGCAGTCCCAGCGCGAGCAGCGCGGTGGCGAGCAGGAAGACGATGCTGTCGCGCCAGCCGGAGCGGGTCGCGGGGCGGCGGCGGGGCGGGGAAGCGGACAGGCTCGGCACGTCCCGGCCTTGCGGCGCGCGACGGGGCGCGGTCAAGCGCCGCGGCGGAGGGTGCCGGTCCGATCGGGACACGGGATCGGCCATCCCGATCGTTCGTGACGATCGCCGTCGCTCTCGACGACGGATCGCGCCGGGCTCGCCCCTGCGCGGGCGGCTACGGACAAGACGTTTGGCGGATCGCGAGCCGCACCCTATCTGCTGCGCCTGCTGGCAAGGAGTGGGCGGTGGCGGAATTCGATTATGACCTGTTCGTCATCGGCGGCGGATCGGGCGGGGTGCGCGCCGCGCGCGTCGCCGCGGCGCACGGCGCGCGCGTCGCGCTCGCCGAGGAATATCGCGTCGGCGGCACCTGCGTCATCCGCGGCTGCGTGCCCAAGAAGCTGCTCGTCTATGGCGCGCACTTCGCCGAGGACCTGAAGGACGCCAAGCGCTTCGGCTGGGACGTGCCCGACAATCTTGGGTTCGACTGGGCGCGGCTTCGCGACAATGTGATGGAGGAGGTCGACCG
>CAZZZX010000758.1:0-1550 GCA_964658585.1 uncultured Novosphingobium sp. | reverse complement strand
TCGAGCGCGCGGTCGGCGCGACGCAGGACATCATCGACGCCGCCGCGAGCCGCGCCGAACGCAGCGACCGCGCGCTCCAGGCGACCGCGCAGGGCGTCGATCTCGCCAGCCAGGCGGCGACACGCGCCTGGGAGACGTACCGCGATCGCTTCGACGCGGTCGACACCGCACTCGGCGAGGCGCTGCGCCAGATCCACGCGGCATCGACCGATCACGCAGCCGCGCTCACCGCACAGACGGCACGCGTCGACCAGGCGCTGGCGCAGGCGGTCGACCGGCTCGCGGGCGCGCTCGACGGGATCGGCGATCTCGTCGCGACGCTCGACGATCTGCGCGGCGAGATGCGGGCGAAGCGCTGATGCCCGGGCTGCGCGCCGCCGCGCACGACATCGCGCGCGGCGCGATGCCGACGGTGCTGGTCTCCGACCGTCTGCTCGCGCTGGAACGGCTCGCGGGCCGGCTCGCCAACCGGCGCCGGCGGCCGTCGCGCTCCGGTGCGCGATCCGGCCGCAGCGTCGATCGGGCGACGATCCACGCCTATCTGCTCGGCGATCCCGCCGACGAGATCCGCCGTGCCGCCGCCCGGATCGCCGCCGAGCGCCACGACTGGTCATGGCGCGATCGGGGTGCGCGCTGGCAGCTTTGGGAGGGACCGGCGATCCTCGCCGCGGGCCTGCGCGACGTGTCCGATCCCGCGGCGCTGCTCCGCGAGGCGGGGCTGATCGGTCGGCTTGCCCTGGGTGGTTTCGCCGTCGCCGCGCTGGATCGCGCGGGATGGCCGGCATAGCGCAGCGGCCCCGATTAAGTAGCGATTCGGTACGGATCCTTTTCCCGGATGGGCCGTTATAACCTGCAGACGCGGCCTTCCCCCCCTTGGCCGCGCCCCGAACCTAGGCCCCGCCCGTGCATCGCATCGGCGGGGTCTTCTTTATCCGGGGTGTCCGGGCTAGGGCCGCGCCATGACGCCGACCAATGTCGATCATCTGCGGCGCGGGCTGCGCTGGCTGATCGCCGCGGCGTTCTTCGCGGCGGGCGTGCTGCACATCGCCGCACCGCGTGCCTTCCTGACGATCGTGCCCGACTGGGTGCCCTTCCCGCACGAGACCGTGTTCGTCACCGGCGCGTGCGAGGTCGCGGGCGCGATCGCGCTGTTCGTGCCGCGGCTGCGCTGGTGGGCGGGCGTGATGCTCGCCGCCTATGCGGTGTGCGTCTATCCCGCCAACGTGAAGCACGCGATGCTTCATGTCGCCAACGGCACGCCGCCGGGCTGGTGGTATCACGGGCCGCGGCTGGCGTTTCAGCCGGTGATCGTGTGGTGGGCGCTGTTCGCGGGCAATGTCGTCGACTGGCCGTTCGGGCGATCAGAATAGTCCCTTGATCAGCCCGTCCGCATCGAAGCGGATCGCCTCGGCGGCGGGGATGCGCGGCAGGCCGGGCATCGTCATGATCTCGCCGCAGATCGCGACGACGAAACCCGCGCCCGCCGCCAGCCGCACGCTGCGCACCGCCACGACATGATCGACGGGCGCGCCGAGCACGCCCGGATCGGT
>CAZZZX010000757.1:0-1551 GCA_964658585.1 uncultured Novosphingobium sp. | reverse complement strand
CAGACTGTCGGCCAGCGCGCCGAAGCGGATCGCGACGTCGGCCTGCCCGGCGGCGATATCGACGATGCCGTCGCTGAGCGCGATGTCGATCAGGATATGCGGATACAGCGCGGCGAACGCGCCGAGCAGCGGGACGATGCGGAGCCGCCCGTGCGATAGCGCGGCGCTGATCCGCAATCGCCCGCGCGGGGCGCCCTGATCGGCGAGTTGCCGCTCCGCATCGTCGAGATCCGCGAGAATGCGCCGCGCGGTCTGGAGATAGGCTTGCCCCTCCACCGTCGGCGTCAGCGCCCGCGTCGATCGCAACAGCAAGCGCACGCCGAGCCGCGCCTCGATCCGGTCGATCGACCGCGCGACGGCGGAGGGCGTCAGGCCCAGCGTCCGCCCGGCGGCGGAAAAGCTGCCTTCGCGCATCACCGCCGCGAACACCTCGAGCGATCGCGCGCGATCCGCGCCCATCCCGGCCTTTGCATCCATGTCAAAAGTCCTTCGCACCGCCGCGGGCTTATCGCTCGCCACCATACGCGCCATCTATGCACCGACGGAGCAATTAGGAAGCGCGCATGGACTATCGGCAATTGGGAGCATCGGGCCTGCGGGTCCCGGCGTTGAGCTTCGGCACCGCGACCTTCGGCGGCACCGGGCCGTTGTTCGGCGCCTGGGGTCGGAGCGACGAAACCGAAGCGCGACGGCTGGTCGATATCTGCCTCGAGGCCGGCGTCACGCTGTTCGACACCGCCGACGTCTATTCGGACGGCGCATCGGAAACGGTGCTGGGCGCCGCGATCAAGGGCCGGCGCGACGCGGTGCTGATCTCGACCAAGACCGGCTTGCCGATGGGCGACGGACCGCAGGACTGGGGCGCGTCGCGCGCGCGGCTGATCCGCGCGGTCGAGGCGTCGCTGCGGCGGCTCGGGACCGATCATGTCGACCTGCTCCAGCTCCACGCGCTCGACGCCTCGACGCCGGCCGAGGAGGTGATGGGCACGCTCGACCTGCTGATTGCCGCCGGCAAGGTGCGCTACGCCGGGGTGTCCAACTATCCCGGCTGGCAGCTGATGAAGGCGCAAGCGATCGCCGAGCGCAACGGCTGGCCGCGCCTCGTCGCGCACCAGGTCTATTATGCGCTGATCGGCCGCGCCTATGAGGCCGATCTGATGCCGCTCGGGCTCGATCAGGGCGTCGGCGCACTGGTGTGGAGCCCGCTCGGCTGGGGACGCCTGACCGGCAGGATCGGACGCGACCGGCCGATCCCCGCGGGCAGCCGCCTGCACGACACCGAACAGTTCGCGCCGCCGGTCGAGCCGGAGCAGCTCTACCGCGTGATCGACGCGCTCGAGGCGATCGCCGCCGAGACCGGCAAGAGCGTGCCGCAGATCGCGATCAACTGGCTGCTGCGCCGCCCGACGGTCGCCTCGGTGATCATCGGTGCGCGGAACGAAGCGCAATTGCGCGACAATCTCGGTGCGGTCGGCTGGGCCCTGTCGCCCGAACAGGTCGCGCTGCTCGATGCGGCGAGCGCCGTGCTGCCGCCCTACCCCCACACACCGT
>CAZZZX010000756.1:0-1553 GCA_964658585.1 uncultured Novosphingobium sp. | reverse complement strand
ATCAGGATCATCGTCGGCTCGCCGTCCAGCCGCTCGTCGATGCGGTGGAACAGATACATCATCGCCGGCGTGCGCAAGGTCGGCTGATCGAGCAGCGCGGTCATGTCGAAGCCGAGCACGCGTTGCGAGAGATCGAGCGCGTCGACCGCATTGTCGAACAGCCAGCCATGCTCGCCGCTGCCGATCCAGGGCTCGAGACGGTGCGCGAGATCGCCGGGCTCGGGCCGCCGCGATCCGCCGAGCAGCTCGCGGAAATAGCGCAGCCGCCGGAAGGCGGGATCGGCGTCGTAGCTGGCGTCGACGGCGGATGCGATCGCCGCCAGCTCCTCGGGGCCGTCCGCCGCCAGCATCAGGCCGAGCCAGTCGCGCAGGAACGCGCGATTGACCGCATTGTCGGGCAAGGCCAGCGGATTGAGCCCGGTCGGTTCGCCCGGGATCAGCCGCGCATAATGGCCGCCGGCGGCACGCAGGAAGATCTCGGCGCCGCGATCCTTGTCGAAGAACACGGTGCGCGGGCCGAATTTCTGCGCCTGCGCGACGAGGAAATTGAGGATCACGGTCTTGCCAGATCCCGACGGCCCGATGACGGTGAAGTTGCCGAGATCGCCCTCGTGGAAATTGAAGAAATAGGGTGTCGATGCGGTCGTCTCGAACACCGTCACCGCGGGGCCCCAGTGATTGCCGTCGGCCTGCCCCGTGCTCATTCCGTGCAGCGACAGGAAACCCGCCGCATTGGCGGTCGAGATCAGCGCGCGGCGCACCAGATACGACTCGTTGCCGGGGAACTGACCCCAGAAGCATGGCTCGAGATTGACGTCCTCGCGCACCGCCACCGCGCCGATATCGGCGAGCGCGGCGCCCGCCTGCGCACACGCGCCGTCCAGCGCGTCGAGATCGTCGGCGCGGACCAGCAGCGAAAGGTGATGATCGCCGAACGCCACCGCACCCGCCCCCAGCGCATCGCGCGCCGCGAGCATCTCGCGGCGCTCGGCACCGGCCTCCTCGTCCGCCGAGCGCAGTCGCCGGATCGCGAGATCCATGCGCTCGCGCGCGACCTGCCGGTCGGCGGGCGCGAAGCTCTCGGTCAGCACGAGCTCGTGCGGCAGGCGCAGCATATTGTCGATCAGCCCGGCGCGCGTCGCGTCGGGATAGTCCTTGATCGACATCAGCGCCGAGAAGCTGCGCCTGCCGGTGTGGCTGGTCTCGATCGCATCGAGCCCGAACGACACCCGCGCATAGGGGATGTGATGCCCGAGATCGCTGTCGGGCCCCGGCAGCCGCACCGGCCGCATCTCGCCATTGTAGAGCGCGGACAGCATCTCGAGCGGCTCGGAGCACGGCCCCGCGGGCGTATCGTAGAGCGCGAGATGACGCGCGCCATAGGCGTCGAGCGCCGCGGCGAGCGATACCGCGGCGGCGTCGAGCGCACGCAGGTCGGCGGGATCGATCTCGCTCTTCGCACCGGCGAGCCTGCGCCGGATCCGCTCGGGCCAGCCGGTCTTGCCGCGCGCGGGACGACGGACGATGGTCAACACCTGTTCGTTGACGAACAG
>CAZZZX010000755.1:0-1568 GCA_964658585.1 uncultured Novosphingobium sp. | reverse complement strand
CAGGATTTCGATCGCGATTCGAACACGATCGAGGTGTTCGTCACCCGCATCCGCAAGAAGCTCGGCGCCGACATCATCACCACGATCCGCGGTCTCGGCTACAGCCTTGAAGAGCCCGACGCCGTCGCCTGACGCGCTGCCCGGCGCCGCGCCGCTGCCGCGCGAGCGGTGGTGGGTGCCGTTGCTCAACGTGCTGCGCATCCTGTTCTTCATGGCGCCGTATGGCGCCGAATTCCCCGATACGCGGGTGCGCACCACCGGGTCGCTCTATCGCCGCATGATCGGCATGGCGGCGCTGTGGATCCTGCTGCTGCTCGCCGGCGGCGGGCTGGCGCTCGACCGCGTGCTGACGCAGGCGGTGACCAACAATTTCGACAGCTCGCTCGATTACGTGCTGACCGCGATGATCGTTCAGGCCGAGATCGGGCCCGACGGCGAGGTCCGCTTCAACCGCCCGCTCGCCGACCAGCGCTTCCTCGAACCCTATTCCGGGCTCTACTGGCAGGTCGCGACCAAGGGCGGCGATCCGTTCCGCTCGCGCTCGCTGTGGGACCAGGCGCTCGCCGTCGACTATACGCACGACTGGCAGGACGTCCACGCGTACGACAGCCGCCAGTTCCGCGACGAGCCGCTGCGCGTGCTGGAACGCGACGTTACGCTGCCCGGCTCGCAGCGGACGTGGCGCTTCCAGGTCGCGGCGACGCGCGAGGGGCTGAATGCGCAGATCGCGGTGCTGCGCAAGACGATGCTGCGCAGCTTCGCGCTGCTCGGGATCGGGCTGATCGTGATGGCGGCGCTGCAGACCGTCTACGGCCTGTGGCCGCTGCGCCGGGTGCGGCTGGCGATGGCCGGCGTGCGATCGGGCCGGTTCGCGCGCGTCGACGTGCGCGTGCCGATCGAGATCCGGCCGCTGGTCGAGGAACTGAACGACCTGCTCGCGCATAACGAGCGCCAGGCCGAGGAGGCACGGATGCACGCGGGCAACCTCGCGCACGCGCTCAAGACGCCGCTGACCGTGCTCATCAACGAGGCGACCTCGCAATCGGGCGAACTCAACGAGACGGTGATGCGCGAGGCGCGTACGATGCGCCGCCAGGTCGATCATCATCTCGCGCGCGCGCGCGCGGTCGGCCGACGCGGCTCGGCGCAGAGCCGGGCGCTGGTGTGGACCTCGCTGGAGGCGGTGAGCCACGCGGTCGACCGGCTCTTTCCGGACGTGGTGATCGATCTCGATGGCGACCGGACGCAGACCGCGCGGGTCGAGCGACAGGATCTCGACGAGATGCTCGGCAATTTGCTCGAGAACGCCGCCAAATATGGCGGCGGCCGCGTCTTCGCGACGGTGGTGCGGGTTCCCGACTGCGTCGAGATTCTTGTCGAGGACGATGGCCGCGGCATCCCCGAGGCAGAGCGCGAGAGCATCTTCGGGCGCGGCGCGCGGCTCGATACCGGCAAGCCCGGCACCGGACTGGGGCTCGCCATCGTCCGCGACGTGGCGGAGATCTACGGCGGCTCGGTGCGGCTCGAGGAGAGCGAGGATCTCGGCGGTCTGCTGGTCAGGTTGCGCC
>CAZZZX010000754.1:0-1572 GCA_964658585.1 uncultured Novosphingobium sp. | reverse complement strand
CTTCGGCAGCTACGATCCGTTCGCGCCGCCGCCCGCCGATGCCTGAGCACGGCTTCCCCTGCCCGCGGCGAACCCGTACTGTCCGCACGGACGAGGGGGTGCGGACGTGATGGCGACAGGCGCGGCGGAGCCGGGGGAAGCGATCGGCGCGGCGCGCGCACGGCTGGTGATCGCCGCCTCGTCGCTCGGCACGATCTTCGAGTGGTATGATTTCTTCATCTACGGCACGCTGGCGCCGATCATCGGCAAGCTGTTCTTTCCCGCGGGATCGGAAACCGCGCAGTTCCTGCTGGTGCTCGCGACCTTCGGCATCGGCTTCGGGATGCGGCCGATCGGCGCGGTCGTCTTCGGCTATCTCGGCGATCGGCTCGGGCGCAAATACACCTTTCTCGTCACCGTGACGGTGATGGGTCTGGCGACCGCCTCGGTCGGCCTCGTGCCGGGGTTCGCGCAGATCGGCATGGCGGCGCCGTTCACGCTGATCGCGCTGCGCGTCCTGCAGGGCCTCGCGCTCGGCGGCGAATATGGCGGCGCAACGATCTACGTCGCCGAGCACGCCCCCAAGGCCAAGCGGGGCTTCTACACGAGCTTCATCCAGGCGAGCGTGATCGGCGGCTTCCTGCTGAGCCTCGTGGTCGTCATCACCGCGCAGAGCATGGTCTCGGCGCGTGACTGGTCGACCTGGGGCTGGCGCATCCCGTTCCTGTTCTCCCTGGCGCTGCTCGCGGTGTCGCTGTGGATGCGGCTCAAGCTTGCCGAGAGCCCGGTCTTCAAGGCGATGAAGGCGGCGGGCACGCTGTCGGGCAATCCGCTGCGCGAGAGCTTCTCGACCCGCGAGAATGTCCGCCGCATCGTCGTCGCGCTGTTCGGGGTGGCGGCGGGGCTGACCGTGATCTGGTACACCGCACAGTTCGGCGCGCTCTATTTCCTGCAGAACGCGCAGCGGCTCGACGATCTGTGGGCGAAGCTGCTGATCGGCGCGGGCGCGGTGGTCAGCCTCGGCTGGTTCATCCTGTTCGGCAGGCTGTCCGATCGCTACGGGCGCAAGCCGTCGATCGTGATCGGCTATGCGCTGACCCTGGTGCTGCTGTTCCCGCTGTTCCACCTGATGGCGGCGGGCGCCAATCCGGGGATGAAGGAGGCGGCGCGCCGTGCACCCGTCGTCGTCTCGGGGCCGGACTGCACCTATCATCCCTTCGCGCTGCACGGCCAGGCGACCGAATGCGCGCGCATCCTCGATCATCTCGCCGGCCGCGGGGTGACCTATCGCAAGATGAGCACGCCGGGCGTCGCGGTCATCATCGGCAGCCGCCCGGTCGCCGATCACAGCCCCGCCGGGCTCGATGCGGCGCTCGAGAAAGCGGGCTGGACGGTCGCCAAGGTCGAGCCGAGCATCAAGGGCGCGGTGATGATCGTGCTCGGCGTGATCGGGCTCGGCTGCCTGTCTGGGATGACCTACGGGCCGGTCGCGGCGTTGCTCGCCGAGCTGTTCCCGGCGCGCGTGCGCTACAGCTCGATGTCGATCCCCTATCATATCGGCACCGGCTATTTCGGCGGGTTCCTGCCGTTCAT
>CAZZZX010000753.1:0-1574 GCA_964658585.1 uncultured Novosphingobium sp. | reverse complement strand
CAGCCTATCATGGAGGCGGCGGCTACGGCTACCGCGGTAACGGTGAGCCCGGCTATCGCGGCGGCGGCGAATACCGCGGCGGCGGCGGCCGCGATCGCGACGGCTATCGGGACGGATATCGCGGCGGTTATGCCTATGGTGGCGGCGGCTATGGCGGGGGGCCACGTGGGCGCGGCCGACATTACCGCTGTCGCGACGGCGGCACCGGCGGGACGATCATCGGTGCGATCGCGGGCGGACTGCTCGGCAATTCGATCTCGGGCTATGGCGATCGGGCCGCGGGCACCATCCTCGGCGCGGGTGGCGGCGCGCTCGTCGGCCGTGCCATCGGCCGGGACTGCTGAGGTTCATCTTCGCTCGTGTAGAGCGCTGTCACTCCCGCGTTGCGTATCGGGAGGCCTCGAGTGGCTTAGCGAGGCTGGGGCCGGATCCATCGCGATCCGGCCCCGACGGCGCCTCAGGCCGCTTCATCGAAGAGATCGGCGAGCTGGCCGACCATCGTTCCGCCGAGCTGTTCGGCATCCATGATCGTGACGGCCCGCGCGTAGTAGCGCGTCACGTCGTGACCGATGCCGATCGCGACCAGCTGCACCGGGGACCGCGTCTCGATCCACTGGATGACCTGGCGCAGATGACGCTCCAGATAGGAGCCGCTGTTCACCGACAGCGTCGAATCGTCGACCGGTGCGCCATCCGAGATCACCATCAGGATGCGCCGCTCCTCGGACCGCGCGATCAGCCGCTGATGTGCCCAGAGCAGCGCCTCGCCGTCGATATTCTCCTTGAGCAGCCCCTCGCGCATCATCAGCCCGAGGTTGCGACGCGCACGCCGCCACGGCTCGTCGGCCTCCTTGTAGACGATGTGGCGCAGATCGTTGAGCCGGCCCGGCATGGGCGGCCGGCCCGCCTGCAGCCACGCCTCGCGCGATTGCCCGCCCTTCCAGGCACGTGTGGTGAAGCCGAGGATCTCGGTCTTGACCCCGCAACGCTCGAGCGTGCGTGCCATGATGTCCGCCGAGATCGCCGCGATCGAGATCGGACGGCCGCGCATCGAGCCCGAATTGTCGATCAGCAGCGTCACCACCGTGTCGCGGAACTCGATGTCGCGCTCGATCTTGTAGGAGAGCGACAGCGTCGGATTGACGATGACGCGCGCCAGCCGCGCCGAATCGAGCAGCCCTTCGTCCTGGTCGAACTCCCACGATCGCGACTGCTGCGCCATCAGGCGGCGCTGGAGCCGGTTGGCGAGCTTGGTCACCGCACCCTGGAGATGGGTGAGTTGCTGATCGAGATAGGCGCGCAGCCGGTTGAGCTCCTCCTCGTCGCACAGCGCGGAAGCCGCCGCGATCTCGTCGAATCGCGTGCTGTAGGCGCGATAGTCGAACTGGCCCGACGGATCCGCCAGCTGGCGATTGGGACTTGCGGGCGCGGCCCCCTCCTCGCCCTCGTCGCCGAGCCCGCCTTCCTCGTCGGTGGTCGATTCGCGATCGGTGTCGCCCTCCTGCTCCTGATCGTCACCGCCCTGCTGCGCCTCGGCGCGCATCTCCATCTCGTCCTGCGCGCCGCCGCCGTCG
>CAZZZX010000752.1:0-1574 GCA_964658585.1 uncultured Novosphingobium sp. | reverse complement strand
AAGCATTCCGATCTGCTCGACCAGGCCGGCGAGACCATCGCGCGGATCACCGCCGGATCCTCAGACCGCGGATTGTCGTCGGTGACGATCACCTGATCCGCCATCGCCGCCGCGATCGCGCCCATCGGCGCGCGCTTGCCCTGGTCGCGGTCGCCGCCCGCGCCGATCACGACGATCAGCCGACCCGCCGCATGCGGCTTGAGCGCCGAGATCGCCGCATCGAGCGCATCGGGGGTATGCGCATAATCGACATAGACTGGCGCACCGCTCGGCGTGATCACCGCGCGCTCGAGCCGCCCGCGCACCGGCTGCAGGCGCGCGAGTGCCGCCAGCGTCGCCGCCATATCCCCGCCCGCCGCGATCACCAGCCCGGCCGAGACCAGCGCATTCGCCGCCTGATACGCGCCGATCAGCGGCAGATTGATCTTGTAGGTCTTGCCCGCCGCTTCGATCTCGAGCCCCTGCCCGAGCAAGGTCGGCACGCGCCCGACGAGCGTGAGCGTCTCGCCCTGTGTCCCGACAGAGATCACCCGAATCCCGCGCGACCGCGCGACCTCGGCGACGCGCGCCGAGGCCGGATCGTCCGCCCACACCACCGCCACGCCATCCTCGACCAGCACTTCGGAGAACAGCCGCAGCTTGGCCTCGAGATATGCCTCCATCGTGCCGTGATAATCGAGATGATCGCGGCTGAGATTGGTGAACGCCGCCGCCGAGACGCGCAGACCCTCGGTGCGATATTGCGACAAGCCGTGGCTCGAAGCCTCGAACGCGACATGGCTCACCCCCTCGCGCGCCAGCCCCGCGACGTTCGACAGGAAGGTCACCACGTCGGGCGTGGTCAGTCCGGTCGAGACGCGGTCATCGCCGGTGGTCACCCCGAGCGTCCCGATCGAGGCGGCATGGAAGCCCGCCATCCGCCACAACTGCCGCACCATCTCGACCGTCGAGGTCTTGCCGTTGGTCCCCGTCACCGCGACCGCGGTCTGCGGGAAGGGCGCGAAGTAGTGCGCGGCGAGTTCCGCGAACTTCCGCCGCGGCTCGGCATCGGCGACGTGCAGCGCGCCCGCGACCACCGCCTCGGGCCGCGCCACCACCGCGATCGCCCCGCCGGCGACCGCAGCGGGCACGAAATCCTCGCCATTGACGACCGCGCCCTGGAACGCACCGAACACCACGCCCGGCGCGACCTTGCGATGGTCGATCGCAAAGCCCGTCACGGTCGTATCCGGGGCGCCGGGAACCAGCGCCGAAAGCTTCATTGCTCTTCTCCGCCGGTCGGGGGCTTGGCGCCCGCGACGAGGCTCAGCATCGGCTGCAGATCGGCGAGATTCACCTCGCGCCGCGTATCGGGCATCACGCCGAGGATCGCCCCCGTGCGTGCGATCACGCGGCCCACCACCGGTGCCGCGTTCCACGCCGCAGTCTTCCAGCCGCCGGTTTCCTTGGTCCCCTGCGGCGAATCGAGCATCGCCAGCACGACATAGCGCGGCGCATCCATCGGGAAGGCGGCGGCGAAGGTCGCGACGTTGCGCGAATGGTCGTAACCGCCCGCGATCGCCGCCTCGGCCGTC
>CAZZZX010000751.1:0-1575 GCA_964658585.1 uncultured Novosphingobium sp. | reverse complement strand
GCCAGCCAGGTGGGCAGCTGCTCGATGACGGTCTGCGCGTCTGGCGTGGGGCTCACCTCAGCGTGCCAACGGCAGATGTTCAAGCTCATCGAGCACGACGTCAAGCCGGGAGCTGTGGACCGTCGATCGCCGAGAGTTGCCACTCCGCACGTGACCGGCTTTCCCGGAAGCGATCGGGTTTTGGCTCTGTTAGGCTAGGTTGCGACACCCAGCATTCATCGCGAGCTCCGTTCCGAGGGCTCGTTCGTCCTCGGCGATCCAAGCCTCGGCCTCGGCGCTGGTTTCAAACATTGCGCTCCGGTCGATAGCGAGAATGCGCCGCGTCTGCATGCGATAGAGTGCGCCCTCGGCGACGACGGCGATCCGTCGTGCCTGCACGGGCGCTGCGCCAATCATGTGGACAAATGCGACGGTCACGTCCTGTGCCTGCGGCATGCCTTGTGAGGCGTCGATTAGCACGCAGTGCTGACCAGGGATGCAGTTGAGGCTCGCAATGACCGCCTGCATCTCGCACGCGAACGCTTGGACCTCTGAGACCGTAAAGAAGCCCCCCAGCGCCGCCCGGACGAGATTGTGATCTCGATCGACACTGATTTCGTACATGATTACCCTACCTTAGATTGCGAGCTGTAGATGTCAGACATGTGACGATAAAGTAGCCCTCGTCAGCTTAGAACGGCCAATAAGCCATGTTTCTGCGGCTGTCCTGGATATGAAAAAACCGTGGAACTTGTTGTCGAGGACGCGGCGCATCTGAAGCTTGGCAAGGCTCGAAGGAACAAGCATCGCGATAGCGTCGCCGTCTCGGTAAAGGCCCGCTGTCGTGTCGAGTATGATCTTGGCGATTTCCATCTTCTGAACAGCGCTCTCGCTCATATCGGCAAGCGCCGACACCAGCCGTTCATCGATCCTGAGAGCCTCGTGTTCCTCGACGAGACGGGGGTCAACACGAAGATGGCACGGCTCTATGGTTGGGCCCCGGTCGGCGAGCGGTGTCACGACAGCGTACCGTTCGGGCATTGGAAAACCATGACCTTCATCGCCGGCCTACGGCTGAGCGGCATGACTGCGCCGTGGGTGCTCGATGGCGCGATGGATGGCGATGCCTTCCGCATCTACGTCCGTGATGTCCTCGGCCCCACGCTGAAGCGCGGCGACGTCGTGGTGCTCGACAACCTGCCCGCCCACAAAGTCGCAGGCATCCGCGAGATGATCGCCGACCGCCGCGCACAAGTCTTCTACCTGCCGCCCTACAGCCCCGACATGAACCCGATCGAGATGGCTTTCGCGAAGCTCAAAGCGCTGTTGAGGCACGACCCCGCCCGGACCGTCGACGCTCTGATCGCGCGCATCGGCAGCATGCTCGACCGTTTCCTCCCGGCCGAATGCGCCAACTTCTTCCAGGCCGCAGGCTACCAACGCTCAACATGAAAATGCTCTAGAGCGCGAATGATCTCGTCGAGCTTGGCCTGCATGGCGGCGCCATCGCGGTTTTGCGAGTTCTGGATCAGGAAGATCAGGCCGACGTTCGGCCAACGGTTCGCGCTGATGTTCCTGTTCGCGGTCAGCAACGGC
>CAZZZX010000750.1:0-1582 GCA_964658585.1 uncultured Novosphingobium sp. | reverse complement strand
AGCGCGCCGACAGCTCGACCGCGGCCTTCACCGCCTCGGTCGTGTACTTGACGTGATGATGCGCCTCGAACGAAGGCCGCAGGCCGACGACGATCTTGATCGTGTCCTCGACCGAGGGCTCGTTGACGTCGATCTTCTGGAAGCGCCGCAGCAGCGCGCGGTCCTTCTCGAAATGGTTGCGGAACTCCTTGTAGGTGGTCGATCCGATGCAGCGGATCTGGCCGCCCGACAGCGCGGGCTTCAAGAGGTTGGATGCATCCATCGCCCCGCCCGAGGTGGCACCTGCACCGATCACGGTGTGGATCTCGTCGATGAACAGCACCGCGTGCGGCAGCTTCTCGAGCTCGCCGACGACCTGCTTGAGCCGCTCCTCGAAATCGCCCCGGTAGCGCGTGCCGGCGAGCAGCGCGCCCATGTCGAGCGAGTAGATCACCGCCTCCTTGAGCACCTCGGGCACGTCGCCCTCGATGATCTTGCGCGCGAGGCCCTCGGCGATCGCAGTCTTGCCGACGCCCGGATCGCCGACATAGAGCGGGTTGTTCTTGGACCGCCGGCACAGGATCTGGATCGTGCGGTCGACCTCGGCATGGCGTCCGATCAGCGGATCGACGCGCCCGTCCTTGGCCTTGTCGTTAAGGTTGACGGTGAACTGCTTGAGCGCGCTGTCGCCCTTCTGCTTGGCCTCCGGCTTGGGGGCCTTTTCCTCGTCCTGTCCCTTCACATCGCGTCCCTCCGTCGGCTGGCCGCCCTTGCCGATCCCGTGACTGATGAAGCTCACGGCATCGAGCCTCGTCATGTCCTGCTGCTGCAGGAAATAGACCGCATAGCTCTCGCGCTCGCTGAAGAGCGCGACCAGCACGTTGGCGCCGGTCACCTCCTCGCGGCCCGAGGACTGGACGTGAAGGATCGCGCGCTGGATCACGCGCTGGAAACCGCTGGTCGGCGAGGGATCGGTGTCCTGCTCGGTCTTGAGCGCACCCAGTTCCTGATCGAGATAGGTGGTGACCGCATCCTTGAGGTCGCCGAGCTCGACGCCGCAACCCGACATCACCTGCGCCGCATGGTCGTCGCCGATCAGGGCGAGCAGGAGATGCTCCAGCGTCGCATATTCGTGGCGTCGCGCGGACGCGGCGGCCAGCGCGTTGTGCAGGGTGGTTTCGAGTTCGCGTGCGAAAGAGGGCATTCGATCAACTCCTAAGGCCGCACCGATCGCACGGCGCCGCACGACGGATGTCGGAACGGTCAGCCGCTCGATCAAGGTCACCCGCCGCTGCTGCGGCTCCGAAGCGTTTGTCGCGCGTCGGTCGGGCAGTCCTCATCGCCGGAATAGCTGGTCCGCTGTTGCGCGATGGTTAACGGCGCGTTCGACTTTGGTCCGGGTCCGCGCGATCTCGTCCTCGAGCGCGGCGATCCGCGCCTCGAGCTCGGCGACCGAGAGCGGATCGAGATCCTGGCGGACGAGCGCGACGAGGGGATCGTTTCCCCTCGGTGTCGGCAGGCTGTCGTCCGCGTCCATGTCCGCCAAGGTTGACCGCCAGCGCGCTGCTGTCAATAAACCCCCGGTTCGCGACTGCACAATATT
>CAZZZX010000749.1:0-1582 GCA_964658585.1 uncultured Novosphingobium sp. | reverse complement strand
GAGGACAGGATCAAGGTCGCCCCCAAGGCCAGCACCAGCCCGATCGCTCCGCCCAGGCACGACAGCACCACCGCCTCGACGAGGAACTGCATCATCACCTCGCGCGCGACCGCGCCGATCGCGAGCCGGATGCCGATCTCGCGCGTGCGTTCGGTGACCGAGACCAGCATGATGTTCATGATCCCGATCCCGCCGACGAGCAGCGAGATCGCCGCCACCGCGCCGACCAGCGAGGTCAGCAGCCGCGTCGTGCTCGACAGCGTGTCGGCGATCTGGCGGGTGTCGAAGATAGAGAAATCGTCCTGCTTGCCGGGGGTGATGCTGCGCCGCTCGCGCATCAGCGCGGCGATCGAGTTCTGGATGTCGGCACTGTCATAGGCGGGGTCCGCGGCGACGATGATCGCGCGGATATCCTGATTGCCGGTGAAGCGGCGCTGAACCGCCTTCAGCGGCATCAGCACGGTGTCGTCGGCATCCTGCCCGAAGCCGCCCTGGCCGCGCGTGGCGAGCAGCCCGATCACCTCGCAGCTGACATTGCCGATGCGCAGCGACGTGCCGAGCGCCTGCTCGGTCGGGTAGAGCTTCAGGCGCACGGTGTTGCCGACCAGGCAGACCGCGCGCCCGGCCTGCTGCTCCGCATCGGTGAAGCGGCGACCGTCGGTGATCGCCCAGCTCTCGGCATCGAGATAGGCGTTGTCGATTCCGGTCACGCTGGTCGACCAGTTGGCGGCGTTGCGCACCGCCGCGGCGGTCGACTGGACCTGCGGAGAGACCGCGGTGAGCCCGGCGATCTGGCTGCGGATCGCGTCCGCGTCGGACAGCTTGAACGGCGGCGGCGTCGCCCCTCCGCCGCGGCCGAAGCCCTGGCCGGGGATCAGCGTCAGCACATTGGCGCCGAGGCTCGAGATCTGGCTGCGCACCGCGGTGGTCGCGGCATTGCCCAGCGTCACCATCGTCACCACCGCGAACACGCCGATGACGATGCCGAGCGTGGTCAGCGCCGAGCGCAGCAGGTGGCGCCGGATCGTGCGCAGCGCGAGCATCGTCGTGACGCCGAGCAGGCGGGTGGTCGAGACGGTGCCGGGCGGCGGGGGCGGGGAGTCGGGCATCATGCGGGTGCGCTCGTCATGTGGAGCGCAAGACCCCGTTCGTGCCGAGGGGCTGAGCGACGGCGAAGACGCGTCGCGAAGCACCGTTCCCGGCGCCCGTCCTCCGAAACCGGCCTTCGTCTCCGCTGCGTTTCGCTCGGTCCCTCCTCGGGACGGACGGATGGGCGGCGCGATACCATCCAGTCGCTCATCCGCGCCGCTCCACACGGTCGACCAGGCCGTCGCGGAAATGGACGACGGTGCGCGCGTACGCCGCCATCTCGGCCTCGTGCGTCACCATCAGCACGGTGATGCCCTGCTCGACGTTGAGCGCGCGCAGCAGCGCCATGATCTCGACCGAGCGCTCCGAATCGAGATTGCCGGTCGGCTCGTCGGCGAGCAGCACGTCCGGGTGGGTCACGATCGCGCGGGCGATCGCGACGCGCTGCTGCTGGCCGCCGGAAAGCTCGGCCGGCGTATGATCCCACCAGTCG
>CAZZZX010000748.1:0-1583 GCA_964658585.1 uncultured Novosphingobium sp. | reverse complement strand
GGCGTCGCGCAGCAGCTCGGCGATCGCGGCGGCCAGTGCGGCAGGATCGTCGGGGCCGGTGAGAAAACCGTTCAGGCCGTCGCGGATCAGCGCCTCAGGTCCACCGCCGCGGGTCGCCAGCACGGGTGCGCCAGCCGCCATGGCCTCGATCACGACATTGCCGAAGCCCTCGCGCCGCGACGGCAGCACGAACAGGTCGGCGGCGGCCATCTCGGCGGCCAGCGCATGGCTATGACCGCGCAGCCGGATCGTGTCGGAAAGGCCGGCCGCCGCGACCTGCGCGGCGAGCGTATCGCGCAACGGCCCGGCGCCGAAGATGTCGAGCCGGAAGGCGATGCCGCCGCGCGCCACCACGCGCGCGGCGGCGATCAGCGTGTCGAAGCCCTTGGCCGGGACCAGCCGCCCCGCGGCGACGAGCCGGGGTATGCCGCCGGGCTGGAGCGGCGGCAGCGCACCGGGCACGCGATCGAGCACCGGATTGGCGATCTCGACGGTGGCGAGCGTGCGGCCGAGTACCGCCGCCAGTTCGGACGCGATCGCCGCGGTCGGCACCGCGATCGCATCGGCGCGGGGATAGAGATGGCGCATCAGCGTGCGGCGCAGGCGCGACGACTTGGCCTCGGCGAGATAGGCGGCGGGGGGCGTGTGTTCGGACACGATACGCCGCGTCGCGCCCGCCGGTGCGGCGAGCAGCGCGAGGTTCATCGCGTTGGTCGCGCTATAGGCGATATCGACGCGGTGCGCGGCGAGCGCCTGCGCGATCGGCCGGCGCAGCCGCAACGCCCGTGCGCCGCCGAGCGAGACGGGCCGCACGTCGTCGGGCAGCAGGTCGAGAAAGGCGCCGTCGAGCTGCGAGAGCAGCAGCAGCGGGCGGAAGCGATCGCGGTCGAGCGCGCGGATCCAGTTGAGCACGACGCGCTCGGCACCGCCCGGCCGCAAATGCGGCAGCAGGAAGGCGACCGTCACGCTCACCGGCGGCGCCCGCGTCTGAGCATCGCCGGCAGGAGCGCGCGCACGCTCGCCATCTCGGGCGCGCGCATCGCCAGCGCGGCGAGCGCATAGGCGGCGACCAGAACGATGCCGGTCAGCGCGAGCAGCGCCAGCCGGCCGATCACGCCCGCGGGTATCGGCACCGCCCAGCGCACCGCCCAGCAGGCCGCCGCGGCGACCGCGCCGCACAGCGCGGTGCGCGCGAAGTCGACGATCTGCCCGCCCATCGCGAACGCGCGGAAGCGGCGCATCGCCACGCCCTGCGCGAGCACGAAGGTGGCGAGCGTCGCGGCGGCCGCACCCCAAGCGATCCCGGCGACCCCGAACAGCGGCGCCGCCACCGCCAGCGTCGCGCCGCGCAGGACCAGACCGCCGGTCGCGACGATCGCCATGTCGCGCAGACACGGTCCGCGCGGATCGGCATAGATCGCCGCGGTGGTGGCGTTGAGCGGGGTCAGCGCGATCGCGGCGGCGGCATAGCCCGCTGTGGTCGCGGTGGTGAGCAGCACGCTCGCCTCGCCGAAGGCGCCGTGGCCGAACAGGATGCGCACCATCGGCTCGGCACCCGCGATCATCCCGATCGACACCGGCAC
>CAZZZX010000747.1:0-1597 GCA_964658585.1 uncultured Novosphingobium sp. | reverse complement strand
ACAGAATCGGACACCGGCGGTACGGGGAGCACCGAGCAACAGAAGCTCCCCACTTCGCCCGACGGGAACCCGCCGCATCGTATCGCGCTTTCTCTCCCGTCCAGGGAGAGCCCGTCATGCATCGTCTCGCCGCCGCCGGTATCGCCACGCTCGCCCTGCTCGCCGCCTGTCATGGCGCGAAGACCACGGGCGACGCGGTCCGTGCGAACTATGAAAACAGCGCCGCCGCGATCGACCGGCAGGCGCAGGCGCAGCCCAACCCGACCGCGAAGAAGATCTACCATGCGCGTGCCGACGCGCTGCGCGAGGAAGGCCGGGACCGCGAGACCGGGCTCGAAGGTGGTACGCCGAGCAGCGGGCCGAGCGACCCGGGAAATCGCGACTGAAGCCCTCGCCCCCACGGGGAGAGGGTTGCAAGACGCTCAGTTCGACCGGCGCCCGCCGGTCAGCGCCATCTGCGTCTCCGCGGTCGCGATCCCCGCGCGTGCGCTCGCGTCGATCGTCGGGAAGCGTGGCCACTGGCCCTGCGCCAGCGCGGTCAGGCTGACGGTGCGCTCGCCCGACTGGTTCTGGTACATCCAGTAGTTGCGCAGCACCGTCGTCACATAGCCACGCGTCTCGGCGTACGGGATCGACTCGATATAGAGCAGCGGATCGTTCTGCGCCTTGTTGTTGACGTTCCAGCGCGCCACCGCATTGGGGCCGGCATTGTAGGCGGCGATCACCTTGGGAAGCAGGCCGCCGGTCCCCGCCGCGTCGCGCAGCTCCTCGAGATAGAGCTGGCCGTAATTCATGTTGACCGCGGGTGTGACCAGGCTGGTGCGGATCACCGGCGCGCCGCCGCGATGGCGCTCGATCAGATCGGCGGTGCCGGGCAGCACCTGCATCAGCCCATAGGCGCCGGCGGGGGACAGCGCATCGGTGCGGAAACGCGATTCCTGGAGCGCGTGCGCGAACACCAGCGCCTTGTCGACCTGCCAGCCGCCCTGCGGGATCCAGTTGGGCGCGGGGTAGCGCGCCGACGCCACGACCACTTCGCCCGCGGGCGTGTTGTGCGCGAGCCAGATCTGCGTCGCGGGCAGGTTGAGCTGCGCGGCGAGGTGGAGCAGCCCGCGATGCTGGCCGTCGTCGCCGATCTTGGCCTGCCAGCGCAGCATCTCGTCGGCGAGCCCGTATTCGCCGATCTCGACGAGCGCGGCGGCGCGGCGGACATCGGGATTGCGCGCGAGCACGGTCCATTCGTCCGCGCTCAGCGCCGATCCGGTCGGCGCCTGCTTGGGCGCGATGCCGAGCATCCGCGCGGCGAGCAGCCCGTAGAAGGTCTCGGGGATGCGCGCCGCGTTCTTGAGGCGCGTCTGCACCTTGTCGAAGCGGCCGCAGGCGAGCTCGGAGCGCGCGGTCCAGAACAGGCCCGCCGCGCGCATCTCGTCGTCGCCGGCATTGCTCGCCACGGTGGAGAAATCGGCCTCCGCCGCGCCGCAATCCTTCGAGCGCCAGGCCGACAGCCCGGCGACCCACGCCGCCTGCACCGACCAGTCGCCCGCGCCGTGCGCGGCCTGCGCGGCGAGCCGGGTGGCGGACGCGTCGTCGTTGTGGA
>CAZZZX010000746.1:0-1599 GCA_964658585.1 uncultured Novosphingobium sp. | reverse complement strand
CTTGGCGCCTGCATCCATTCGGCTTCGATCCGCGCACCGCGCAGCATTGCATCGACGCGGCGGCGCTTGGGATAGGGGACGATCAGCGCGGCGATGCCCTTGCGGCCGGCGCGGCCGGTGCGGCCCGAACGGTGCTGGAGCGCCTCGGCATCGCGCGGCAGCTCGACATGGATGACGAGGCTGAGCGAAGGCAGATCGATGCCGCGCGCGGCGACGTCGGTCGCCACGCAAACGCGCGCGCGACGGTCACGAAGGGCTTGCAACGCATGGTTGCGCTCGGACTGGCTGTGCTCGCCGGAGAGCGCCACCGCCGAGAAGCCGCGATCGACGAGGCTGGCGTGGAGATGGCGCACCGCATCGCGGGTCGCGCAGAACAGCATCGCGGTATCGGGCTCGTGCAGACGCAGCAGGTTGACGACGGCATGCTCGATATCGGCGGGCGCGACGGTGATCGCCTGGTAGCTGATGTCGCCGTGGCCGCGATCCTCGCCCACCGTCGAGATGCGCAGCGCATCCTTCTGGTAGCGCTTGGCGAGCGCGACGATCGGCTTGGGCATGGTTGCCGAGAACAGCAAGGTACGACGACCCTGCGGCGTCGCGTCGAGGATCTCTTCCAGATCCTCGCGGAAGCCCATGTCGAGCATCTCGTCCGCCTCGTCGAGCACGGCGACCTTGAGATTGGAGAGGTCGAGCGCGCCACGCTCGAGATGGTCGCGCAGACGCCCCGGCGTGCCGACGACGATGTGCGATCCCTGCGCCAGCGCGCGGCGCTCGCGGTTGGCGTCCATGCCGCCGACGCAGGTCGCGATCCAGGCGCGCGCTTCCTTGTAGAGCCACATCAGCTCACGGCTGACCTGCAGCGCCAGTTCGCGGGTCGGCGCGATGATCAGCACCTTGGGCGGGCCGGATGGTCCGGCGCTGCCCGCTTCGTCGAGCAGCTGCTGCGCGAAAGCGAGACCGAAGGCCACCGTCTTGCCCGATCCGGTCTGTGCGGAAACGACCAGATCGCGGCCGTCGGCTTCGGGCTCGATAACCGCGGCCTGCACCGCGGTGGGGGCCGCATAACCACGCGCGGCGAGCGCCTCGGCTAGCGAAGCGGGGAGTCTGGAAAAAGGCATGGCGCCGCACATGGCCCTTTTCGCGCCAAACGCAAGGGATTTCGTCGACACGGGCCTCGCAATTGGCAGCGCTATCATAATCGGTTTGCGCGCTCACCGGCATCTGTTAGGCAGTTCGAACTGGCGGCAAAGGATATAATCCGGCCGCGTTTTCAGGCGTGCAGGGAGGGGTCCGATGCGACAAGGCACCGGCTATAATTCAGGTTTCATCGTGCTGATCAGCGGCGTCGCCACGATCGGCGGGTTCCTGTTCGGGTTCGACAGCGGCGTGATCAACGGCACCGTCGACGGCCTGCGTCAGGCCTTCCACACCTCCAGCGCGGGCACCGGGTTCAACGTCGCCTCGGTGCTGCTCGGCTCGGCGGCGGGCGCTTTCGTGGCGGGATCGCTGGCGGACGTCTATGGCCGGCGTGCGATCCTGCTCGGTTCGGCGATCATGTTCCTGGTCTCCGCGATCGGCGCGGGCGCGGCGACCGGATCG
>CAZZZX010000745.1:0-1601 GCA_964658585.1 uncultured Novosphingobium sp. | reverse complement strand
CGGCCCCACGCCGTGGCGCCCGCGCTCTCGGCGGGATAGTAGGACATCGCGAGCGCGGTCCTGCCCTCGGGCAGGCGGACACGCGCCGCGTCCCACGCGAAGGCGTCCGAGGCCGAGAAAGCGACGTCGCGGGTGTGCTCCATGCGGTAATGCCAGGTGCGCGTGCCGTCGCGCGGGCGCTCACGCGCGATGTCATGCGGCGCGACGATCGTCACGGTCGCGTCGCTCGCCGCCGCCCGGGCGAGGCCGGCACGTTCGCCGGGCGTCAGTACCTGGTCCGGGTTCTGGAGCGCCCCCGATCCCGCGACGAGCATGTCGGCGGGCACCGTCACCCAATAGTCGAAATCGCCATAGTCGAGGTAGAATTCCTGCGCCAGATAGGGGAGCGGATCCCAGCCGCGCAGATCGTCGTAGACCGCCATGCGCGGATACCATTGCGCGAGATCGTAGATCGCACCCTCTTTGACCGGTCCCCAGCCCATCCGCCCGCCGAACGATCCGGGAATGTCGAACCGCCAGCGTATGTGGAGCGTCGTCTTGCCGCCATTGCCCGCGAGCGCGGTGGGGAGCAGCACCTGGAGCCGCGTATCGGTCTCGATCGTGCGCACGGGCACGCGCCGGCCGCCCTGCTCGACCTCGACGCCCGAGATGGCGTAGCCGCTCGTCGCGCCGCGCGGCACGCCACCGAACGAGGCGGCGCCACGCGAGCCCGCGCGGTAGAGATTCTGGTCGAGCTGCAGCCACAGCGCATCGAGCGGCAGCGGGCTGTTGTTGGTATAGTCGATCGCCTCCTCGCCGGTCAGCGCATGGGCCTGCGTGTCGAGCGTCGCGTGGATGCGATAGTCGGCGCGGTTCTGCCAATAGCCCGCGCCCGGGCGACCGTCGGCGGAGCGCTGCGCATCGATCGGCCCCGGCAGGTCGATCGGCGCGAACGCGGCGCGCGGATCGTATCCCGCGGCGACGGCGGGTCCGGCAAACGCGATCAGGGCCGCGAACGCAGACAGAAACACCCGGCCCATGCTATGCTCCCGTGACGGCGGTGCGGCGACCATGGCGGTGCGGCCGGACGTTGCCAAGCGGTGAGGGGAACGCGGATGTCGGAGACCGAGGTCAAGGGCGGCATAACGGGTATCGGCGGCGTGTTCTTCCGCTCGCGCGACGCGGACGCACTCAGGACGTGGTACGCCACGCATCTCGGCATCGGCGCCGCCGACGCGTATGTCTGGATGCAGGCCGCCGGGCCGACGGTGTTCATGCCGTTCGCCGCCGACACCACGCATATCCCGCCGGGCAAGGCGTGGATGCTCAACCTGCGCACCGACGATCTCGACGCACTGCTCGCGCGGCTGCGCGACGCGGGGATCGAAGCGACCACCCAGCCCGACTGGGACACGCCCGAGACCGGCCGCTTCGCACGCATTCACGATCCCGAGGGCAACGCGATCGAACTGTGGCAGCCGCCTGCGGACTGAGACCCGACTGTCGAATGCCCGGGCGCGCCGTCAGCCGGCGCGAGACGTCGCGGGCGCATCGACGCCGAGGAGGACGACGCTGAACAGGATCAGGCCATGCCGATCGGTCACGTCGACCGTCAGTTCGTC
>CAZZZX010000744.1:0-1604 GCA_964658585.1 uncultured Novosphingobium sp. | reverse complement strand
GCTCGCCGAGACGATGCGCTACGAGGCGCTAAGCCGCGACGACCGCGCGCCGCTCCAGGTGCTGTGCAGCTATGACGGGCTCGAGATCGCGCTCTGATCCCGCCGCGCCGGCCGAGCGGCGACGGCTCGGCCGGGTCCGCCTGGGCGGACTGATCGCGGGTGCGCTGGTGCTGCTCCTGCTCGCGCTGCCGGCGCTGCGCACGCGGCTCGACGACGGCGTGTTCGATCTGTTCCAGCGGCTTCGTCCACGCGACCTCACCGACATGCGGGTCGCGGTGGTGGCGATCGATTCGGACAGCCTCAAGTCCGTCGGCCCGTGGCCCTGGTCGCGCTACGATCTGGCGCGGCTGACCGAGCGGATCGGCGCGGCGGGTGCGACCGCGATCGGCTACGACATGTTCTTCCCCGAGCCCGACCGGCAATCGCCCGCGCTGTTCCTCGGCCGCTATCCCGAGCTCGCCGGGCCGGCGCGCGCCGCGGTGCAGGCACTGCCCTCGTTCGACGATGACTTCGCCATGACGCTGGGTCGCTACCCGACCGTGCTGGCGCGCGCGGGCGCGGGCGAGGACGCGATCGACATCCGCGAACGCATCTATCCCGATGCCGGCAAGCTGCCGGTCGACGCGATCTTCGCGCAACCGCTGCCGGCCGGGGTGTCGAGCTGGCGCGAGGCGCTCTCCAGCCTGCCCGCGTTCGAGGAATCCGCGCTCGGCCACGGGCTGGTCAACGGCGATCCGGACGGCGACGGGATCGTGCGGCGGGTACCCGCGGTCGGGTTGCTGGCGGGGACCGCCAATACCGGGTTCGCGATCGAGCTCGCGCGCGTCGCCGGCGGCCTGCCCGGCGTCGCGCCGCAGCTGTCGGGCGGCCGGCTGAGCGGCGTGACGGTCGGCGCGCACACCGTCGCGGTGGCGCCGGACGGGCGCTACCGTCTCCATTTCGGGCGGATGCCGCCGCGCTCGGTGGTGCCCGCGGCGGACCTGTTCCGCCGCGGCTTCGACCGCCGGCTCATCGCCGGCAAGGTGGTGGTGCTGGGCGTTACCGGCGCGGGCGGGGTCGATGTCGTCTCGACGCCGATCGAGGCGCGGACCGACGGCCCCTATGTGCAGGCACAGGCGGTCGATGCGATCCAGCGCGGCGGCTGGCTGGTGCGGCCGCGCTGGGCGATGCCCGCGGAGCTCGCCTCCGGGGCGGTGCTCGCACTCGCCGCGGTGCTGCTGGTCGCGCGCGTGCGCCGCGGCGTCGCATCCGCGATCGCGGCGGCGATCGTCGCGATCGTCGTCGCGGCGGCGTGGTTCGCGTTTGCCGGTGCCGGACTGCTGCTCGATCCGCTGACGCCGCTGCTGATCGGCGCGGCGGCGGGTGCGGGCGCGTTCGTGCTGCTCTCGTTCGAGACCGCGCTGCTCCAGCAGCGGCTCGACCTGTCGGGCCAGATCACCAGCCAGTTCGCGTCGACGAAAGCCTGGGCGCCGGTCGCCGGTATCCTCGGTTTCCTGGGCATCCTGCCCGGCATGCCGCATGTCATCATGCTCACCGCGACCGGCATCGCCGGCTTCATCGCCTGGAAGATGCGCAAGACCAAGGTCCACACCAACGAACTCGAC
>CAZZZX010000743.1:0-1610 GCA_964658585.1 uncultured Novosphingobium sp. | reverse complement strand
CTCATCAACATGGTCGCGCCCGACATGATCGCGCGGCGCGACGGCGCGATCGTCATCGTCTCGTCGATCGGCGGGCTGATCGGATCCGACGTGATCGGCGCCTACAACGTCTCCAAGGCGGCGGACTTCCAGCTCGTCCGCAACCTCGCGATCGAGTTCGGTCGGCACAACGTCCGCATCAACGCGATCGCGCCCGGTGTCATCCGCACCGATTTTGCCAAGGCGCTGTGGGAGGATCCCAAGGCCGAGGCCGCGCTCAACCAGGTCACGCCGCTCGGCCGCATCGGCGAGCCCGACGAGATCGCCGGCGCCGCGGTGTTCCTCGCGTCGCGCGCGGGCGCCTACATGACCGGCCAGTCGATCGTGATCGACGGCGGCACCACGATCCGGGGGGGCCTGTGAAGCCACGCTTCGCCGGTCGCAGCGTGCTGGTCACCGGCGCGGGCTCGGGGATCGGCCGCGCCACCGCACGGCTGTTCGCGGCGGAGGGCGCGCGCGTGCTGGCGGTCGATCTCGCCGACGGCGTCGAGGAGACCGCGCACGGCCATGACGGCATCTTCGCGCGGCGCGGCGATGCGGGCAGCGAGGCCGATGTCGCCGCGATGATCGCTGACGCGGTCGCGCGCCATGGCGGGATCGACGTGATCGCCGCCAATGCCGGGATCAGCGGCGGCATGGCCGGGCTGTTCGAGCAGACCGAGGCGGACTGGTCCGCGCTGCTGCGCGTCAACCTGATCGGACCGTTCCTCGCGATCAAGCACGGCGCGCAGGCGATGCTGGCGGCCGGGCGTCCCGGCGCGATCGTCTGCACCGCCTCGGTCGCGGGCCTGCGCGCGGGCGCCGGCGGACCGGCCTATTCGGCGTCCAAGGCGGGCGTCATCAATCTCGTCCAGGTCGCGGTCCAGCAGCTCACCGGATCGGGCATCCGCGTCAATGCGGTCTGCCCCGGGCTGATCGAGACGGGCATGACCCGGCCGCTCTACGACATCGCGCGCGACAGAGGGCGCGCCGACATGATCGGCCAGCTCAATCCGCTCAAGCGCGGTGGCGAGGCGCACGAGATCGCGCACGCCATCGCCTTCCTCGCGTCCGACGCGGGCAGCTATGTCAACGGCCATGCGCTGGTCGTCGATGGCGGGCTGTCGACGTCGCTGCCCTTCGCCCGTCCGCGCCGGCTCGGCGAAACCACCTTCTGACCACGAGGCCATGATGATCGAGACCCACACACACGACGACGTCCTCGAGATCGTCATCGCCAATCCGCCGGTCAACGCGCTCGGCGCGGCGGTGCGGACCGGGCTGGCGCAGGCGCTCGCGAGCGCGCAGGGCAATGACGCGATCCGCGCCATCGTCATCCGCGGCGGCGGCAAGCTGTTCTCGGGCGGCGCCGACATCACCGAGTTCGGCAAGCCGCCGGTGCTCCCCTGGCTGCCCGAAGTGGTCGACGCGATCGAGGCGAGCGCCAAGCCGGTGGTCGCGGCGATCCACGGCACCGCGCTCGGCGGCGGGCTCGAGGTCGCGCTCGGCTGTCATCACCGGATCGCGACGCCCAAGGCCAAGCTCGGGCTGCCCGAGGTCAAGCTCGGCATCCTGCCCGGCGCGGGCGGCAC
>CAZZZX010000742.1:0-1634 GCA_964658585.1 uncultured Novosphingobium sp. | reverse complement strand
GGTGGTTCGGCCCCGCCAAGTTCGCCGCGACGCTGGCGACCGCGATCTCGGGGCTGCCGGGCGGCATCTTCGCGCCCTCGCTGGCGACCGGAGCGGGGATCGGCGAGCTGCTCAAGGGCGTGTTCGGCGGATCCGCCGCGGGGCCCGTCGTGCTGCTCGGCATGACCGGCTATTTCACCGGCGTGGTGCGCGCGCCCTTGACCGCCGTGGTCATCATCTCGGAGGCGACCGCGAGCCGCGGCCTGCTGCTCCCGCTGCTCGCCACCGCGCTGATCGCCGATGCGGCGTCCAGCCTGGTCAGCCGCGAGCGCCTCTATCACGGGCTCAGCCACGCCTTCATCTCCGCCGGGCACGAGGACGACGAGATTAGCGAGGAGACAGCCTGAGCAGCCGCCCGGGCGAATCGTCCTCGATCAGCCAGAGCGCGCCGTCGGGCGCGACCGCGACGTCGCGGATGCGCGCGTCCATGTCCCAGCGCTCGATCTCGTTGGCGCCGCCCTTGCCGTCGAAGCCGATCCGCACCAGCGCCTCGGACGCGAGACCGCCGGTGAACGCCGATCCGCGCCAGTGCGGGAACAGCGCGGCGTCGTAGAAGGCGAGCCCGGCGGGCGCGATCACCGGCGTCCAGTAGACCACCGGTTTCTCGAACTCGGGGCGCGTGTCGTGGCGCGGGATCGGCGAGCCGTCGTAATTGATCCCGTTCGACACCGCCGGCCAGCCATAGTTGCGCCCCGGCTTGACGAGGTTGAGCTCGTCGCCGCCCATCGGCCCCATCTCGATGTCCCACAGCCGTCCGGCAGGATCGTAGGCGAGGCCATAGGGATTGCGGTGACCAGTCGACCAGGTCTGTGCGCGCACGCCGCCGGCCCCGGCCATGGGATTGTCCGCGGGCACCGATCCGTCGAGATCGAGCCGGATGATCTTGCCGAGCGCCTGGTCGGGATCCTGCGCGGGCGTCTTGCGCATCCGCTCGCCGCTCGCGAACAGCAGATGCGTGCCTGCCGGATCGAACGCGATGACGCCGCCGAACTGGCCGCCGCTGCCCCTGGGCATCTGCCGCCAGATCACCTTGAGGCCCTGCAATACCGCGCCGGTGAGGGTCGCGCGCGCGATCGCCAGGCTCGATCCGCCGCCGCCGGGCTCGGCGTAGCTCAGATAGACCGCGTGATCCTGCGCGAAACGCGGCCCGATCGCGACATCGAGCAGGCCGCCTTGCCCCTCGTACCGGACCTTTGGGACACCTGCGATCTCGCGCTTGGCACCCGCCTGGGTGACGAGGAACAGCTTGCCCGGCTTCTCGGTGACCAGCATCCGCCCGTCGGGCAGGAACGCGATCGCCCAGGGATAGTCGAAGCTGGCGATCGAACGCGCGACGAACGGCTTGACGGGGTTGGGCCGGTCCATGCCGGCATTGACCTCCGCCGTGGCGGGCAGGGCGATCGCGAGGCCGATCGCGGCGGCGAGGAACGGGATGCGCATCGTCGCAGAACGTCGCGCACGGCCGAGGTGTCCGCGGCGATCAGGCGCCCGTGAAGTCCGGCCTGCGGCGCGCGGTGAAGGCGGCGAGCCCCTCGCGCGCCTCGGGCGCGACGCCCGCTGCGGCGATCGCGCGGACCTCGCGCTCCATCTGGGTC
>CAZZZX010000741.1:0-1636 GCA_964658585.1 uncultured Novosphingobium sp. | reverse complement strand
TTCCGCGCCACGCTGCCGCCCGAGGTGCTGCTGGTGCTCGATTCCGCCTATGCCGAGTATGTCACCCGCGCCGACTACGATGCCGGGGTGCGGCTGGTGGACGCGACCGACAACACCATCATGACCCGCACCTTCTCCAAGATCTTCGGGCTGGCGGCGGCCCGAGTCGGCTGGGGCTATGGCCCGGCGCGCGCGATCGAGGCGATGAACCGCATCCGCGCGCCGTTCAACGTCACCACCGCGGGCCAGGACGCCGCGATCGCCGCGCTCGGCGACGCCGCGTTCGTCGAGCGCAGCCGCGTCCACAACACGGTCTGGCGCGACTGGCTGGGCGAGGAGATCGCGCGGCTCGGCAATGCCGGGCTGCGCGCGATCCCGTCCAAGGCCAATTTCGTGCTCGTGCTGTTCCAGGGACGGCTGAGCGCCGAACAGGCCTATGAGGGGCTGATGGCGCGCGGGCTCATCGTGCGCTGGCTGCCGGGGCAGGGTCTGCCCCATGCGCTGCGCATCACGATCGGCACCGAGGCGCAGATGCGCGCTCTCGTCGCGAGCCTGCGCGAGATGGCGGGGGCGGACGCCGCCTGATGCTGCCGTTCGGGCGCGTCTCGGTGATCGGGCTCGGCTTGATCGGCTCGTCGATCGTGCGTGCGGTGCGCGCGACGATGCCGACGGTCGCGCTGTCGGGCCACGATGCCGACCCCGATGTCCGCGCGCGCGCCGCCGAGCTCGACCTGGTCGACGATCTTGCCGACAGCGCGGGTGCGGCGGTGATCGATGCCGATCTCGTCATCCTGTGCGTGCCGCCGGGCCGGATCGGCGCGGTCGCGCGCGAGATCGCCGCCGATCTGCCCGCGGAGTGCGTGGTCTCGGATGTCGGCTCGGCCAAGGCGGGCGTGCTCGCCGAGCTGACCGCGGCGCTGCCGGGCCATGCGGTGATCCCCGCGCACCCCGTCGCGGGGACCGAGCATAGCGGCCCGGACGCTGGCTTCGCGACGCTGTTCCGCAACCGCTGGTGCATCGTCACGCCGCCCGTGGGCGCGGATCCGGCCGCGGTCGCGCGCGTGATCGCGTTCTGGACGCGGCTCGGGTCGCAGGTCGAGACGATGGATGCCGCGCATCATGATCGCGTGCTGGCGATCACCAGCCATCTGCCGCACCTCATCGCCTACACGATCGTCGGCACCGCATCCGACATGGAGGAGGTGACCGCGAGCGAGGTCATCAAATATTCGGCGGGCGGCTTTCGCGACTTCACCCGCATCGCCGCGTCCGACCCCACGATGTGGCGCGACGTGTTCCTCGCCAACAAGGATGCGGTGCTCGAGATGCTGCAGCGCTTCAGCGAGGATCTGACGATGCTCCAGCGCGCGATCCGCTGGGGCGAGGGCGACACGCTGTTCGATCTGTTCAGCCGCACCCGTGCGGTGCGCCGATCGATCCTCGAGCAGGGCCAGGACGATCCGGCGCCCGATTTCGGGCGGAAGCACTGATCGCAAAGCCGCTCCCGTCAGGGGAGAGGCCGTTGCGCACGGATCGCGACCGGCCCGGTTCCGCCGCGCTCAATCCTCGCCGAACTTGCCTTCGATCAGCGCGACCAGCGCGCTGACCGTGGTCTCGGCGTCGTCGCCCTCGGCCG
>CAZZZX010000740.1:0-1640 GCA_964658585.1 uncultured Novosphingobium sp. | reverse complement strand
GGCGTGTTCGCGGCGGGCGACATCGTGCGCGGCGCGAGCCTCGTGGTGTGGGCGGTGCGCGATGGCCGCGACGTGTCCGAGCGGATGCACGGCTGGCTCAAGGAGCGTGCGCGGGCGGCGACCTCGGCGCAGCCGGTGGCGGCGTGAGATGCGACTGACCGAACTGGAGGTCGACGCGATCAAGGCGGCGGCACGTGAGGCGTTCGGCGCGGACGTGGTCGTGCGTCTGTTCGGTAGCCGGGTACGCGACGATCTGCGCGGTGGCGACATCGACCTGCATTTCGAGGTCGTCCCGGGACGCGACACCGACCGCGCGGTCGATCTGTTCGAGGAGAGCGTCTTCCGCACGATGGACGAGCAACGGATCGACAAGATCTTCACCGTTCGCGGCCGAGCGGACTTGAGCCCGTTCGAGCAGATCGCCTATCGCGACGGGGTGGCGTTGTGACCGCGAGCCCCGAATCAGTGCTTCTCGGCAAGCTCGCGATCGCGGCCGGAGCGGTCGCGACCGGAGCCGACGACGCCATCGAGTTGATCGACACGATACCGTCGACAGTGGTTGAATTCGCGGCGATGTCGAAGTTGCAGCGAACCGCGGTGCGTGCGCTTCTGAAAGCGATCGAACAACTCGAGGACGTTCTCGCGCGGATGTTTCGGACCTTCCTGATCGCGGAACAGGTCGACATCACGGGGATGAGACCGCGGGATATCGCCAATCGCATCGAAAAGCTCGGCGGCCTCGCCGATGCGATCGCGGCCGTTCCCGCGCTTCAGGCGACACTCTCCGATCTATCCCGCCATCTCCGAGCCAAGGGATATCTGGCATGACCCACTTCCCCACCCCCGAGCACGCCCGCCTCGCCCGCGAGGGCATGTACCGTCCCGAGTTCGAGGGCGATGCCTGTGGCGTCGGGCTCGTCGCCGCCACCGACGGCCAGCCGTCTCGCCGCGTCGTCGCCGCCGCGATCGATGCGTTGAAGGCGGTGTGGCATCGCGGCGCGGTCGATGCCGACGGCAAGACCGGCGACGGCGCGGGCATCCATGTCGAGCTGCCCACCGGCTTCTTCGACGACGCGATCGAGAATGGCGGACACCGGCCCGGCGCAGGGCGGCTCGCGGTCGGCATGATGTTCCTGCCGCGCACCGATCTCGGCGCGCAGGAGACCTGCCGCACCATCGTCGAGAGCGAGATCATCGGCTTCGGCTACACCATCTACGGCTGGCGGCAGGTGCCCGTCGACATCTCGGTGATCGGCGACAAGGCGATGATGACGCGCCCCGAGATCGAGCAGATCATGATCCAGGGTCCGCACCCCGACACCGTCGACGCGGCCGAGTTCGAGAAGAATCTCTACCTCATCCGCCGGCGGATCGAGCGCCGCGTGATCGAGGCGCAGATCCAGGGTTTCTACGTCTGCTCGCTGTCGTGCCGGTCGATCATCTACAAGGGGCTGTTCCTCGCCGAGGAGTTGTCGGTCTTCTATCCGGACCTGCGCGACGAACGCTTCGTCAGCCGCTTCGCGATCTTCCACCAGCGCTATTCGACCAACACCTTCCCGCAATGGTGGCTGGCACAGCCGTTCCGCACGCTCGCGCACAATGGCGAGATCAACACGATCCGCGGCAACAAGAACTGGATG
>CAZZZX010000739.1:0-1642 GCA_964658585.1 uncultured Novosphingobium sp. | reverse complement strand
CGCGACGCGCTGCACGGGCTCGCCGCGACGCTGACCCCGGCGCATCGCGCGGGCGACTATGCACAGGCGATGATGGATCTCGGCGCGACGATCTGCACGCCGCGCAGCCCGCGCTGCCTGCTGTGTCCGCTCGGCGCCGATTGCAGCGCCCATGCCGCGGGCACGCCCGAGCGCTATCCGGTCAAGACGCCCAAGGCCGCGCGGCCGCAGCGCCACGGCATCGCCTACTGGCTGACCGCGCGCGATACCGTGCTGCTCGTCCGCCGGCCGCCGCGCGGGTTGCTCGGCGGGATGCGCGCGCTGCCCGGCGGGGCGTGGGACGGCGGCGCGGCGCCGCCCGTCGCGGCCGACTGGCGGTCGCTCGGCACGGTGCGGCATGTCTTCACGCATTTCGCGCTCACGCTCGAGGTCCGCGCGGCGACGCTCGCCGCCCCCGATCCGGCGCTCGATGGCGCGTGGTGGCCGATCGCCACGCTCGCCGAGGCCGGGCTGCCAACACTTTACGCACGCGCCGCCGAACTCGGTGTCGCGCATCACGACAACGAGGCGATCACCGCATGACCTTGCTCTCCCCCGGCTTCACCGGCTCGCCGCTCGATCGAGCCGACGACGCGCGCCACGATCCCGCCAAGATCGAGGCGATGAAGCGCCACCCCGCCGCGGGCGTGCTGGTGCTCGACGGGCTCGATCCGGTGCCCGAAGGCGGCGCGCTCGGCTGGCGGCCGATCGCCGAGGCGCCACCGGGCTGCGAGCTGGCGCTGCTCGGGCGGCTCGGCGACGCGCCTTCGTTCGTCGTGCTGACGCCTGGGGTCTCGGCACTGGCGCGCTCGCCCGCGCTGTTCGCGGCGATCGACACGCTGCCGGCGCAGGATGCCGCCACCTATGCCGCCGCGCGCAGCCTGATCGACTGGCATGCGCGTCACGGCTTCTGCCCCAATTGCGGCACCGCGACGACGATCTTCCGCGCCGGCTGGGGGCGGCAGTGCGGCAATTGCGGTGCCGAGCATTTCCCGCGCGTCGATCCGGTCGTCATCATGCTCGCCGAGATCGGCCACGGCGCCGCGGCGCGCGTGCTGGTCGGCCGCCAGCGCGCCTTCCCGGCGGGTCGCTATTCGGCGCTGGCCGGTTTCCTCGAGCCCGGCGAGGCGATCGAGGAGGCGGTGCGGCGCGAACTGCACGAGGAATCGGGCGTGCGGACCGGGACGGTGCGCTACGTCGCCTCGCAGCCCTGGCCGTTCCCCTCGCAACTCATGATCGCCTGTGTCGCCGAGGCGCAGGACGACACGATCACGCTCGACAAGGTCGAGCTCGAAGATGCGATGTGGGTGGATCGTGCGGGCGTCGCCGCGGCGCTGGCGGGCGATCCCGCCGCCCCGTTCCTGCCCCCGCCGCCATATGCGATCGCGCATACGCTGCTGACGCGGTGGGTCGGCGGGGATACCTGACGTCGTTCGGTCGAAGCGCGCCGGCTCAGCCGAAGCGGCCGGTCACATAGTCGCGTGTCCGCGTGCTCTGCGGGCGCTCGAACAGTTCGTGGGTCGGGCGGAACTCGATCATCTTGCCGAGGAACATGAAGCCGGTCCAGTCGGAGATGCGCGCCGCCTGCTGGAGATTGTGCGTCACGATGACGATCGAGAAATCG
>CAZZZX010000738.1:0-1646 GCA_964658585.1 uncultured Novosphingobium sp. | reverse complement strand
GGCGCCGTCGTCCGAGACGACCACCACCGCCTCGTCCTCGTCGCCGTCGACGCGGAACAGCACGCGGCCCCCGGCGGGCGTCGCCGCCACCGCATTGGCGAGGACATGCTCGATCGCCTGGCGCAGCCGCTGCGGATCGCCCTCGATCTCGCCGACCTGCCCGTCGATCTCGACGACCAGCGCCAGCCCGCGTTCGACCGCGCAGGCGCCCTGATCGGTGGCGATCTCGCGCATCAGCGCGGCGAGCCCGAGCGGCGCGATCTCGAGCTCGAGCCGGCCCGCGGCCGAGCTGGTCAGCTCGAGCACCTCGTCGACCAGCTCGCCGAGCCGCGCCGAGGCGGTGAGGATCGAGGTCACGTAATCGCGCGCGCGCACCGTCAGCTTGCCGCCGAAGCCCGCGCCCAGCATCTCGGCGAAGCCCGAGATCGAGGTCAGCGGCGTGCGCAGCTCGTAGCTCATCGCGGCGAGGAAGGCGGACTTGACGCGATCGCCCTCCTCCAGCGCGGCGGCGCGATCGCGCAGCGCCTGCTCGGCGCGGCGGCTGTCCGAGATGTCGAGCAGCGTGAACAGCGCGTTGCCGTCGGGCAGCGGCACCGCGGCGAAGCGGAAGTGGCGCCCGTCGGCGAACGCGATCCGCCCCGCCCGGCTCTGCCGCTCGACGGTGGCGAGCCGCACCAGCTCGCGGATCAGCCCGGCGCGCGCGGGATTGGCGAGCACCGGCGCGACCTGCCCGATCAGCGCATCGACGCGCGGATGCCGCGCCAGATAATCCTCGTCGAGCCCCCACACCTCCTTGAACCGCTCGTTCCACAGGTGCAGCCGGCCGTCGCCCGCGAACACGCCGATCGCCTCGAACAGATTGTTGAAGGTCGCGGTGCGCACGCGCAGCAGCGTGTCGCGCGCGGACTGCAGCTTGACCTGCTCGGTGCGATCCTCGAAGATCACCAGCAGCCCGCCATCGGGGAGCGGCTGACCGACGACACGCAGATGCGCGCCGCCGGGGAGCTGCCAATTCTCCTCGCTCGCCTGCTCGGTGACGAACCAGCGCCGCCGCTCGGCCTTCCAGCCGGGGAAATCGCGGCTCTCGGGCAGGCGCCCGGCCTCGCGCATCCGCTCGATCACGCGATCGAACTCGGGCTCGTCGGCGATCGTCTCGGGGACCAGCGCGAACAGCCGCAGGAAGGCCGAATTGTAGAAGGTCAGATGCTTGTCCGCGCCGAACTGCGCGACGCCCGCGGACAGGCGGTCGAGCATGTCGCGCTGCGCCTCGCCGAAGCGGACGAGATCGGCCTTGGCCTGCTCGATCTCCTCGATGTCGATCGCGTATCCGGCGATGCCGGCCGGGCCCAGCGGCACGTCGACGACGCGCAGCGTGCGGCGTTCGCCGCCGATCGTCGCGGGCATGGTGCGCACCGCCGCCCCGCCCTCGTCGCGCGCCGCCGCCGCGGTGGCGATCGGGCTCGCCGCGCCGAGCCCCTCGACCAGTTCGAGCCCGCGCGCGATCACGTCGCCCGCGCTGCGCCCCTCGACCGCGCGGACATAGGCCGAATTGACCAGGCTGAGCCGCAGATCGGGGGCGCGATGCCACATCGGGATCGGCGCCGCCTCGATCAGCCCGGCCAGGGCATCGAGCGTGCCGGCGAGCT
>CAZZZX010000737.1:0-1650 GCA_964658585.1 uncultured Novosphingobium sp. | reverse complement strand
ATCCGCGCGCGCTGGCGGATCGCGACCGATCCGCGCCGCACCGCGGACGAATATGCCGTGTGGCTGCACCAGCTGCTCGCGCTCGAGGGGTTGGATCGCGGGGTGGTCGATGCGGTGATCGTATCGACGGTGGTGCCGCGCGCGCTCCACAACCTCCAGGTGCTCGCCGCGAAGTATTTCGGCGGGACCGCGCTGGTCGCGGGTCAGCCGCCGGTCGAGTGGGGGATCGCGCTCGATGTCGAGGAGCCGCGCAGCGTCGGCGCCGACCGCGCGGTCAACGCGATCGCCGCGCACGCGCTCGAGCCCGGCGACCTGATCGTCGTCGATTTCGGCACCGCGACGACGATCGATGCGATCGACTATGCCGGTGCCTACAAGGGCGGGATAATCGCGCCGGGGCTCAACCTCTCGCTGGACGCGCTGGTCGCCGCCGCCGCCAAGCTGCCGCGCATCGCGATCGCCGCGCCCGCCGACGATCACGTCATCGGCCGCACCACCGAGGACCAGATGCTGATCGGCATCTATTGGGGCTATGTCGCGATGATCGAGGGATTGATCGCGCGGATGCGGACCGAGATCGGCCGCCCCGTCAAGATCATCGCCACCGGCGGCCTTGCCGCGCTGTTCGACCGGCATACATCGTTATTCGACCGGATCGAACCCGATCTCACCATTACCGGCCTCGCGCTGATGCATCGGCGCCTCGCAGGCTGACCCCGTACCCAAGGAAATTCGATGACAACACCTGCGGACGAACTGCTGTTCCTGGCCCTGGGCGGGTCGGGCGAGATCGGCATGAACGTCAATCTCTACGGCTGTCGCGGCAAGTGGCTGATGGTCGATCTCGGCGTCAGCTTCGCCGATCCCAACTATCCCGGCATCGATCTGGTGCTGCCCGATCTCGCCTTCATCGAGAAGCGCAGCGCCGATCTGGTCGGGCTGGTGGTGACGCACGGGCACGAGGATCATATCGGCTCGATCCCCTATCTCGCGCTCGAGCTCGGCTGCCCGATCTATGCGACCGTCTTCACCGCCGGCCTGATCCGCGCCAAGCTCGAGGAGGAAGGGCTCGCCGATCGCGTCAAGGTCCGCGTCGTCAAGACCGGCAAGCCGGTCGCGCTCGGGCCGTTCAGCGTCGAATGGGTGCCGATGGCGCATTCCATCCCCGAGATGAACGCGCTGCTGATCGACACGCCGCATGGCCGCGTCTTCCACACCGGCGACTGGAAGCTCGACGAGCAGCCGGTGATCGGCGAGCCGGCGAGCGTGGCACAGCTCAAGGGCATCGGCGACGCGGGCGTGCTGGCGGTAATGGGCGACAGCACCAACGTGTTCAACACCGAGGCATCGGGATCCGAGGCGAGCGTGCGCGCCGATCTCGAGCGCGAGGTCGCCGCCGCGCCGGGCCGCGTGCTGGTCACGACCTTCGCCTCGAATGTCGCGCGGCTGCACACGCTGGGTGAAGTCGCCAGGGCGAGCGGCCGGCAGCTCTGCGTCGCCGGGCGCTCGCTCGATCGCATCTCGAAGATCGCCAAGGCGGTCGGCTATCTCCCGGATTTTCCGCCGACGCTCGATTTCGACGCGGCGATGCGGGTGCGGCCGAGCGAGCTGATGATTATCGCCACCGGCGGGCAGGGCGAGGCGCGCGCC
>CAZZZX010000736.1:398-1658 GCA_964658585.1 uncultured Novosphingobium sp. | reverse complement strand
CGGGCGGCATCTTCGTCTTCGCGGGCGGCGCGGCGCTGGTGCTCGAGACCTCGCCGCGCGCCAAACGGGCCTATGTGCGGCTGAAGCGGCGCTGGCCCAGGCTCGGCGGCTGGATCGACTGGGGGCTGCGCCGCCCGAGCGCCAAACGCCGCGCCGCGCGGCCGCCCGCCACCGCCTGAACGCCCGGGCGACGTTGACGTCGCGCGGACTTTGGCCTATCGGCGCCAGCCATTCGGCCGCCGCATGTTCGGTGGCCCTTTTTCGTTCGACCGAGGACCTGACCGATGAAGCGCACCTTCCAGCCCAGCAACCTTGTCCGCAAGCGTCGCCACGGCTTCCGTACGCGCTCGGCGACCCCCGGCGGCCGCAAGATCCTCGCGGCCCGGCGCGCGCGCGGCCGCAACAAGCTTTCGGCCTGACGCTGACGCCGGTCGCAACGATCTCCCGTCGCGCGGACTTCCTCGCGGCGAACGGCGGCGCGCGCAAGCCGATGCCGGGCTTCGTGCTGCTCGTCCGGCGGCGCGAGGACGGTGATCCGGCGATGCGGCTCGGCATCACCGTGACGAAGAAGATCGGTAACGCGGTGGTGCGCAACCGGATGAAGCGCCGCTTTCGCGCGCTCGCCGCCGATGTCTTCCCCGAGCGCGGGATCGCGGGCGCCGACCATATCCTGATCGGCCGCGCCGGCGGGATCGAGCGCGATCACGCGCTGCTCCGCAAGGAGCTCGCCTCCGCGCTCGCCAAGGTCGCATCGCGGTGATCGCGCGGCTGCTGATCGGCATGGCGCGGGCCTGGCAATATGGACCGTCGGCGATGATGGGGCCGACCTGCCGCTATATCCCGTCATGTTCGGCCTATGCGATCGAGGCGCTGTCGCGCTATGGCGCCGCGCGCGGTACATGGCTGGCCGCACGCCGGCTCTGCCGCTGCCACCCGTTCGGCGGGCGCGGCTATGATCCGGTGCCATGACGCACGATGATATTCCCCGGGGGACCCGTTAAGTGAACGAACAGCGCAACCTGATCCTGGCGCTCGTCCTGTCGGGGCTGGTGCTGCTCGGCTGGACGCTGATCTCCAACCGCTACCTGCCGACCGCGAGCAAGCCGTCGACTGTGATGGTCGACGGCAAGCAGGTCGCGCTGCCCAACCCGCAGGCGACCCCGGTGGCGACCGGACCGGTGGCGGTGCAGGACCGCGCGCGCGTACTCGCCGCATCCCCCCGCGTCCGGATCGCGACGCCGCGGCTCGCCGGCTCGATCG
>CAZZZX010000736.1:0-388 GCA_964658585.1 uncultured Novosphingobium sp. | reverse complement strand
CTCCGGCGACGAATTCGTCGTGGTGTGGCCCAGCATCGGCCCGCCGGAAGAGGCGCGGCTGCTCGCCGAGCGGGTGATGGAGTCGATGATGGAGCCGTTCGTCCTCGGGGCGGGGACGGTGGCCGTGACGGCCAGCGTCGGTGTCGCCGTGGCCAGGGCTCCCCATCAGGTCGACGATCTGCTGCTGACCACCCAGCGCGAGACGATCGCCAAGGATTCGCCCCCCGTCCGCCTGTTCTCGCCCAACGGCGCGCCCGACGCCTATTTCGCGGGCTTCGGCTGGACCGGCACCGGCGTCGCGCTGCCCGGTCCCGACACGATGTGGACCGCGAGCGGCGACCTGCTCGCGCCCGGCAAGCCCGTGACGCTGAGCTGGGACAACGGCCAG
>CAZZZX010000735.1:0-1662 GCA_964658585.1 uncultured Novosphingobium sp. | reverse complement strand
CCGTGTAGCGGAGCTGGCCGAGGATATAGAGCTGGGCCAATTCGCCCGCCAGTTCCTGATCGTGCAGGTGCTTGAACAGGTTGGTCAGGCGCATCCAATAGGGCACCAGCTCACCGACGAAGGTAAACGCGCCGCCGGTGATGATATGCTCGAAATCATGCGTCTGCCCGGCGCGCAGCTCGTAATATTCGAGCTGGGTCTTCGGCTCGGTCCACGGCCTGATCTGGATGTCGTAATTGCCTTCGGTGATCCAGTCGTAGAAGGTCCGGCCGACCGAGCCCGGCTCGTATTTCTCGAAATCCGCGATCGTGTAGCTGGAGATGAAGCGCTCCTCGAACCAGGCGTCGAAGCGCGGGTTGATGCGGCGTTCCGCGGTGATCCGCTCTTCGATCGCGTCGAGGTCCTTGAGGCCGCGCAGCGTGTCGTTGAGGCCGTACATCTCCGCCGGCGGCGGAAAGTCGGGCCCGACCTTGCGCAGCAGGATCATCGGCAGCCAGTCACGCAGAAAGGCGTTGTTGAGGAACTTCGACGACGAGACCAGCCGGCTGCTCTCCGTCGAGACCGGTTGAATGCCGCGCAGAAGATAAGGTGTCTCGTCCATCTGCCATGCTCCAGAACGCGGCGATCGCCGCCAAGGTTGGTTCATCGTCAAACTCTGCGCCGTCGATCGTCGCCACGCTCACGTCTCCAAACCCGCCGCTCAGTCGAGCAGGTCCGGTTCGTCGCGGACGATCATGTCCCAGCAGGGCTTGAAACCGTAGATGCCGCTGATCTCCGAGCCGACCTGCTCGCGCGTCTTCAGCGCGATCTCCTGCGGGATCGGCACCGGCGTGCCCGCCGCCTCGGCCGCCAACTGGACCTGCGCGGCATTCTCCATGGCGACATAGCGCCACACCGCGCTCTCGATCGATCCGCCGACGGTGAGCACGTGTGAGATCGGGTGCCCTCGCGCCGCTCATCCTGTGTTCTCCGGGTCTTCACGGACGCATCGAGCTGCCGCCGTCGACGCTGATCACCTGTCCGGTGATGAAGGCGCCTTCGTCGGACAGCAGCAGCGCGCCCAGCGCAGCAATGTCGTTGGGTTCGCCCAACCGCTTCTTGTAGGGGGTGCGCTGCCTGGCCCAATCCTCGAGACCGGGACTGGCATTCTCGCGCAGCACGCGATGCAAGATAATGCCCGGCGCGATCGTGTTGGCGCGCACGCCGTCGGCGCCGTAGCGGCCCGCGACATGACGCATCAGCGCATGTCCCGCCGCCTTGCCCATCGAATAGAAGGGCCGCACCGGGTCGCCGCCATGGGCCGCGCCCGAACTCGTATAGACGATCGCTCCGCCACCGGCCGCGATGATCGGCGGCAGCGCGGCGCGCGTCGCCAGCAGGAAACCGCGCGCGTTCACCTCCATCATCGTGTCGTAGAGGTCGAGCGGCAGGTCGAGCGCACCCTCCTTGAGCCGGCCGTCGAGGAAGGAGGCGAAATTGGCGTGCAGGCCGTCGAGCCCACCGAACGACGACACCGCCAGCGCGACAGCGGCCTGGACCGAAGCCTCGTCCGCGCCATCGCATTCGGAGGCGAGCAGTCTGCCCGGCGAACCGGTGAACTCGGCTGCGGCCGCCTCCGCCGTCTCTCGGTTGCGATCGGCGAGAAGCACCGGGGCGCCCTCA
>CAZZZX010000734.1:0-1666 GCA_964658585.1 uncultured Novosphingobium sp. | reverse complement strand
CGACAAGAACCGCGCCTTCTGGATCCTCCAGTCGGTCGGCTGGTCGGGCTATTTCACGCTGCGCGCGCTGTCCGGCGTCGCCAATGCGATGGGGCTGTTGTTCATCGTCCCCTCCGCGCTCGCCACCGCGACCGGCTATTCGCTCACCCTGCTGATGGGTGCGGCCTATCGCCGGCTGATCCAGGCCCGGCCGGTATGGACCTGGACGATGTCGATCGTGCTGCTGGTCGCCGCGTCCGCCGCCTTCTCGACGATCGAGGTGTGGGCGAACGCGACCTTCTACCGCCCCGGCACGCGACCCGAGGGGGCTCAGTTCCTCGGCGCGATCCTGCTCGATTTCGCGGTTCTGGGGGCGTGGTCGGCGCTGTATTACGCGATCAACTTCTTCCTCAAGCTCGAGCAGCAGTCCGACCAGCTCGAGAAGCTCGAGGGGCAGGCGTCGTCCGCGCAGCTCGCGATGCTGCGTTACCAGCTCAATCCGCATTTCCTTTTCAACACGTTGAACTCGATCTCGACGCTGGTGCTGCTCAAGCAGACCGATCGCGCGAACATGATGTTAAGCCGGCTGTCAGCCTTCCTGCGCTACACGCTGGTCAACGAGCCGACCGCGCAGGTGACGCTGGCGCAGGAGGTGGAGACGCTCAAGCTCTACCTGGAGATCGAGAAGATGCGCTTCGAGGAGCGGCTGCGCGCGCATTTCGACATCGATCCGGGGGTGGCCGGCGTGCGGTTGCCCTCGCTGCTGCTCCAGCCGCTGGTCGAGAACGCGATCAAATATGCGGTCACCCCGCTTGAGGAAGGCGCCGACATCTCGGTCGCGGCGCGGCTGATCGGCGACCGGGTGCAGATCGACGTGACCGATACCGGCCCGGGGTTGAACGAGGGCCAGCCGAGGTCCACGTCGTCTACCGGAGTCGGTCTCGCCAACATCCGCGACCGGCTGATCCAGGCGTTCGGCACGCAACAGCGCTTCGAGGCGCAGCCGCTCGCGGAGGGAGGGTTCGCGGTGACGATCGAAATCCCGTACGAGACGGTACCCAAGGAGCTTGCATGACGATACGGACGATCCTGGTGGACGACGAGCCGCTGGCGATCCAGGGGCTCGCGCTCAGGCTCCAGCGCCACGAGGATGTCGAGGTGATCGACACCTGCCTCAACGGCCGCGAGGCGATCCGCGCGATCAAGACGCACAAGCCCGATCTCGTCTTCCTCGACATCCAGATGCCGGGCTTTGACGGCTTCTCGGTCATCAACGGGCTGCTCGAGATCGAGCCGCCGCTGTTCGTGTTCGTCACCGCCTATACCGATCACGCGATCCGCGCGTTCGAGGCGCAGGCGATGGACTATCTGATGAAACCGGTCGACGAGGACCGGCTCGCCGACACGCTGGAGCGCGTCCGGCTGAGGCTCGCCGAGCGCAAGGGCGCCGAGGAAGCGGGCCGGCTCAAGGAGGCGCTCGCCGAGCACGCCCCCGAAGCCGCCGAGGCGATGGACACCGAGGCCGCACCCGAGGGGCCTGCCGCCAATCGCTACGAGCGGCTCATCAACATCAAGGATCGCGGCCAGATCTTCCGCGTCGACGTCGACACGATCGAGCGGATCGATGCGGCGGGCGATTACATGTGCATCTACACCGGCGACAACACGCTGATCCTGCGCGAGACGA
>CAZZZX010000733.1:0-1673 GCA_964658585.1 uncultured Novosphingobium sp. | reverse complement strand
ATGGAGATCGCCAAGCTGCGCGCCGCGCGCGTGCTGTGGCACCGCGCGATGACCGAGCTGGGGGCGAAGGACGAGCGCTCCAAGATGCTGCGCACGCATTGCCAGACCTCGGGCGTCTCGCTGACCGAGCAGGACCCCTACAACAACGTGATGCGCACCACGATCGAGGCGATGGCGGCGATGCTGGGGGGCACCCAGTCGCTCCACACCAACGCGCTCGACGAGGCGATCGCGCTGCCCACCGATTTCTCCGCCCGGATCGCGCGCAACACGCAGATCGTGCTCCAGGAAGAGACCGGGATGACCAAGGTCGTCGATCCGCTCGGCGGCTCCTATTATGTCGAGAGCCTGACGCAGGAACTCGTCGATCGCGCCTGGGAGATCATCGAGAAGGTCGAGGCGGACGGCGGCATGGCCAGGGCGGTCGCCGCCGGCTGGCCAAAGGCGATGATCGAGGAGGCGTCCGCGGCGCGCGCGGCGCGGGTCGATCGCAAGGAAGACGTGATCGTCGGCGTCAACAAGTACCGGCTCGCGCAGGAAGACCCGATCGACATCCTCGATGTCGACAACCACAAGGTCCGCGCCGGCCAGATCGCCCGGATCGAGCGGGTCAAGGCGGGCCGCGACGAGGCGGCTTGCCGCGCCGCGCTCGATGCGCTGCGCGAGGGTGCACGGGGTACCGAGAATCTGCTCGGGCTCGCGGTGGAGTGCGCGCGCAGGCGGGCGACGCTCGGCGAGATCAGCCTGGCTATGGAGGATGTCTTCGGCCGCTACGGCACGCATCCGGTGCCGGTGAAGGGCGTCTATGGCGGCGCCTATGGCGAGGATGCGCGCTGGGCGGGGCTCAAGCGCGGGGTCGAGGCGGTGGCCGCGCGCAAGGGGCGGCGGCCCAAGATGTTCGTCGCCAAGATGGGGCAGGACGGCCACGATCGCGGTGCCAATCTGGTGAGCTCGGCATTCGGCGATCTCGGCTTCGACATCATAGCCGGTCCGCTGTTCCAGACGCCGCAGGAGGCGGTCGCGGTCGCGCTCAAGGAAGATGTCGACGTGGTCGGCGCCTCGTCGCTGGCCGCCGGTCACAAGACCCTGATCCCCGAGATGATCGACCTGCTGCGCGAGGCGGGCCGCGCGGATATCAAGGTGGTGGCGGGGGGAGTCATCCCCGCACAGGATTACCAGGCGCTCTACGATGCCGGCGTGCAGGCGATCTTCGGACCCGGCACCAATCTGGTCGCCGCCGCCGAGGAGGTGCTCCGCCTGCTCGGCCACAATATGCCCCCGGAAGAGGAAGCGGCCTGATGGCGACCCTGATCGATCTCCCCGTCGCGACGCGGGGCTGGACGCGCGACCAGATCGCAGAGCTGTTCGACCTGCCGTTCCTCGAACTGGTCGCGCGCGCGCACGACGTGCATGTGCGGCACCATCCCGAGAACGAGGTCCAGCTCTCGACGCTCTTGTCGATCAAGACCGGCGGCTGCGTCGAGGATTGCGGCTATTGCAGCCAGTCGGTCCATGCCGAGAGCGGACTCAAGGCGTCGAAGCTGATGGCGGCGGATGCGGTGGTCGCCGCCGCGGCCGAGGCGAAGGCGGCGGGTTCGGGGCGCTTCTGCATGGGCGCCGCGTGGCGCGAGCCCAAGGAGCGCGACATGCCCGCGCTACTCGACATGGTCGCC
>CAZZZX010000732.1:0-1675 GCA_964658585.1 uncultured Novosphingobium sp. | reverse complement strand
CACGGCCGCGGCTCTCGCAGGAACTCGTAGATCTGGCTACTGACATCGCCGAGATAGATGTCGGCCGCGTTGGTATAGGTCATGTCGGTGCAGGCCGGGCTCGACAGGTCGACATGGATGTTCCGCGCCGCGCGCACCGCCTGCGGGATCGTGCCGGGAAAATGCAGCCGCAGCGGATCGATGGTCAGCGCGACGCGGCGGTGGAACAGCATGACATGCGGCGCGAAGATCAGATTGTAACGGTCGCTCGCCAGGAAATAGTCGAGTACGGCGCGGCCGTGGCGATACCAGGACGACAGATGCGGCGCGACGTGCGGATTGTAGAGGATCGTCGGCCGGCCATTGGCCTGCATCGCCAGCGGACGCCGGGTCGCGCCGGCAAGATCGAACTTGGGATAGCCGATCACGCTGACGCGATCGGGTGCCACGCCGGCGTCGCTTGCCAGCCGCTCGCGGATCGTCTCGCCGGCGACCAGGACATGATCGAACAGCCGGCTCGCGGGATCGAAGCCGATCGCGCGATCGCCCGCGCCGTGGCGGGTATGGACGATCTTCAGCCGGTCGAGCCCGTAGCGGGTCTTGAGGATCGCCGATGTCTTCTCGGCGACGACCAGCATGTCGAGCGCGGCGAACGTCGCGAGATTGTCGCGGTAGAGCGCCAGCTTGGTCGCCGGGAGCAGCCGCTCGAGACCCGCGGCGAACAGCCGCGCGGTGCGCGAGGCGAGCCGCAGCTCGCGGATCGGCAGCGTCGTGCCGGCGCGGGCGAGCAGCCGGCGTACCTCGGCGCTGAGATGCGCGCCGCCGCTCAGGATGACGATGTCCAGCCCCGGGTTGCGCGCCGCGAGCTCGATCGCGATCGGCAGGCTGTGTGCGATCTGATGGATCTGGTCGTGATTGTAGAGGAAACCGATCCGCATGAGATCCAGACGCCGCCACCGGTAAATGTCCGCACCTGCGCGCCGATGGTGACGATATGACGACAAGTGCCGGTGCGGACCGCGACGCCGCCGTACCGCTGGTCCTCGATCAGCGCGAGAGCGATGTCGCACCCGATGCGGTCGCCGCGGGGCATCGCGTGGTGTTCGCGCGGATGGGGCGCAACGTCGGCTGGCTGCTCGGCGGGCGCGGGTTCGGCGGGCTGGTCAGCATCGCCTATATCGCGATCGCGTCGCGCACGCTCGGGCCCGCGGGGTTCGGCGTGTTCGCACTGATCCTCGCCTATGGCGGATCGATCGCCAATCTCGTCCAGTTCAAGTCGTGGCAGGCGGTGATCCGCTTCGGGGCGATCCATCTCGCCGGCGGCCGGCCCGAACGGCTGGCGCGGCTGCTCGGCTTCACCGCGACGCTGGATGTCGCGGGCGCGCTGATCGGTGCCGCGATCGCCGCCGCGGGCGTCTATCTCGCCGCGCCGCTGCTCGGCTGGAGCGCGAGCGAGCGCTCGCTGGCCTCGGCGTTCGGCGCGGTGCTGCTGCTCTCGACCGGGGGCACCGCCTCGGGGATCCTGCGGCTGTACGACCGCTTCGACTGCGTGACCTATGCCGAGGCGGTCGGCCCATCGGTGCGGCTCGTCGGTGCGGTCGCGGCATCCTGGGCAGGGGCGGGGCTCGACGCGTTCCTGATCGTCTGGGCGCTCGCCGCGCTCGCCGAGGGGGCGGCGAGCTGGGTCGCGGTGCTG
>CAZZZX010000731.1:0-1676 GCA_964658585.1 uncultured Novosphingobium sp. | reverse complement strand
CGGGCGCGAGGCGCTCGCCTTCTTCGATGCGATCGCGCCGATCGTCCATCGCGACAGCATCGACATGGACGTGTGCTGGTTCCAGTCGCGCTGGAACAAGGGTGACGGGCACGACTATATCAACTGCCCGATGGACCGCGAACAATACGCCGCCTTCATCGACGCGCTGCTCACCGGCGAGAAGAGCGAGTTCAAGGACTGGGAACGCGACACGCCCTATTTCGAGGGCTGTATGCCGATCGAGGTGATGGCGGCGCGCGGGCCGGAGACGCTGCGCTTCGGGCCGATGAAGCCGGTCGGGCTCGACGATCCGCGCACCGGGCGCTGGCCGCACGCGGTGGTGCAGCTCCGGCAGGACAACCGGCAGGCGACGCTCTGGAACATCGTCGGTTTCCAGACCAAGCTCAAACATGCCGAGCAGGTCCGCGTGTTCCGCACCATCCCCGGCCTGCAGAACGCCGAGTTCGCCAGGCTCGGCGGGCTGCACCGCAACACCTTCATCCGCTCGCCGGTGTTGCTCGACGGCGAACTCCGGCTGCGCTCGCGCCCGAACATCCGCTTCGCGGGGCAGATCACCGGCTGCGAGGGCTATGTCGAGAGCGCGAGCATCGGGCTGCTCGCGGGCCGCTTCGCCGCGGCGGAGCTGGCGGGGGGCAGCCTCGCGCCGCCGCCGCCGTCGACCGCGTTGGGCGCGCTGCTCGGGCATATCACCGGCGCTGCCGAGGCCGAGACCTATCAGCCGATGAACGTCAATTTCGGCCTGTTCCCGCCGCTCGAGGGCAAGAGCCGCAAGGCCGACCGCAAGGCGCTGATGAGCGCGCGCGCCGAGGCCGATCTGGCGGCGTGGCGGGGGGTCGCGCCGGGCGCGCTCGTGCCGACGGGGTGATCGTCCCGCGTTCGCCTCGGGTGCAGCCGAGACGACACCGGACGCGGTCTCGACCGGCGCACCGCGACAAGCTGGATACGGCGCGGACCGCAGGGATCGCCTACTGCCCCTCGTCCTCCCCGCTCTGCGGCGGCGGTGCCCCACCGCCCGCCGGCGGGCAGCGCGGCCTGGTCTTGCGCACCACCCTGGTGGTCGCGAACTCGGTCGCGTCCAGCGTGCCCGACTTGTCGGCGTCGGCGGCGGCGAACTTGGCGACCGCCTTGGCGGCATATTCGTCGAACGACAGCTTGCCGTCGTGATCGGTGTCGAGCTTGGCGAAGTTCTTGTGCCGCGCCGCCAGATACTCGTCGCGACCGACCTTGCCGTCATGATCGTGATCGTAGCGAGAGAAGCGCTTCTGCTCGCGTGTCGCCGCGCTCGCCTGGGGTGGTTCGGCAGGCGTCTCGGGGGTCGCGGCCGGGGGTGTCAGGGCGGCGAGCAGCGCGGGCGGCGCGGGCAAGGCGCCATGATCGTCATGCGCCAGCCCCGTCCACAGAAAGAACCCCGCCGCGACCAGCAGCAGCGTCGATGCCACACCCGCCAGGAACCGTATCATCGCCCCCTCCCCTTGCCGGGATCAGGCTAATCGGCGCCGCCGCCCCCGCCAAGCCCGGGCGTGGGTTCGAGACCGCGCGACGGAACGCGTCCTGCCGCACACGCTCAGCGGCCGCTCAGCTGATGCCGCAGCGCGCGCAGCACGCGCCGGCGCGGCGGGAGCGGTGCGGCGGCGGCGACGTCGGCCAGCGCCAGC
>CAZZZX010000730.1:0-1685 GCA_964658585.1 uncultured Novosphingobium sp. | reverse complement strand
ATCACGCTGGCGATCCAGCGCGAGACCGGCGGCAACCTCGCCGAGACGCTCGCCAACCTCGCCGACGTGCTGCGCAAGCGCGCGCAGATGAAGCTCAAGGTCAAGGCGATGTCGTCCGAATCCAAGGCGTCGGCGTGGATCATCGGCGTGCTGCCGTTCATCGTGTTCGCGCTGATCTACGTCCAGAACGCGGGCTATATGGGCCAGTTCTTCCACGACAGCCGGCTCGAGATCACCGGCATCGGCGCGCTGATGTGGATGGGCGTGGGCGTGTTCATCATGTCCAAGATGATCGACTTCGAGATCTGAGCGGGAAGGACCACAGCACATGACCCCGCCCCCACTGACCTTGCTCGGCATCCCGGTCTCGCTGATCGCGACCTTCATGGCCGCGATCGCCACCGCCGCGGTGCTGGTCGCGATCTACGCCGCGACCACGGTGCGCGACCCGATGGCCAAGCGCGTCAAGGCGCTCAACGAGCGCCGCGAGCAGCTCAAGCTCGGCATCACCGCATCGACGTCCAAGCGCCGCGCCAAGCTGACCACGCGCAACGAGGCGACCGACAAGATGCGCTCGGCGCTGTCGAGCCTGCGCGTGCTCCAGGACAGCCAGCTCAAGCAGACCCAGGTCAAGCTCGCCCAGGCGGGCATCCGCTCCAAGGACGCCGCGGTCGCGGTGATCTTCGCGCGGATGGTGCTGCCGATCGTGCTCGGCGGGACGATCGTGGTCGGCGTCTACATGCTCGGCTGGTTCGCCGACTATTCGCCGCTCAAGCGATCGCTGATCGTCGGCGGCACCCTGCTGCTCAGCTACAAGGGGCCGGACATCTGGCTCAAGAACACGATCACCAAGCGCAGCCACAAGATCCGCCGCGGCCTGCCCGACGCGCTCGACCTGCTCGTCATCTGCGCCGAGGCCGGCCTCACCGTCGATGCCGCCTTCGCCCGCTGCGCCAGGGAGCTCGGCAAGGCGTTCCCCGAGCTCGGCGACGAGTTCATGCTGACCGCGATCGAGCTGGGCTTCCTCACCGAGCGTCGCCAGGCGTTCGAGAACCTCGCCAGCCGCGTCGCGCTGGAGAATGTCCGCGGCGTCGTCACCACGATGATCCAGACCGAGAAATACGGCACCCCGCTCGCGTCGGCGCTGCGCGTGCTGTCGGCCGAGTTCCGCAACGAGCGGATGATGCGCGCCGAGGAAAAGGCGGCGCGGCTGCCCGCGATCATGACCGTGCCGCTGATCCTGTTCATCCTGCCGGTGCTGTTCGTCTTCATCCTCGGCCCGGCGGCCTGCTCGATCGCCGACAAGTTCGTCCACGCCAACACCACGGGCTCGTGACGGCGCGGGCGGACCGGCAGCGGCCGGTTCGCCCGCGAACCCGTCGCGGGGAACGTCACGCCCTGCCGAACGGTTCTGCCCCCGAATCGATCGGAGGCGTGCCGTCATGATAAGCTTCACCGCCAATCAATGGGCGATCCTCGCGCTCGTGCTGGTGCTCGGCTGGCTGCTCGGCCTGCTCTCGCGACCGAGCAGCGTGCGGTGGAAGCGCGCCGCCGCGGACGAGCGCGTCGCGCGGCAGGACGCCGAACAGCGCCTCGCGCTCGCCAACACGCGCATCGCCGAACTCGAGCGCACCGCGCATCCCGTCGTCCCGGGTACTGCGGCGGCGGTCGGCGCGGCGGCGGCG
>CAZZZX010000729.1:0-1689 GCA_964658585.1 uncultured Novosphingobium sp. | reverse complement strand
GGCGGGCGGTTTCGCGGATGTCGCCGGGATCGCGCGCGTCTTCGAATATTGGTCGCTCGCGCAGAAGGACGGTCAGCTCGGCTATGTCCTGCCCGCGCTCGGCCGGCGCGCGGTGGTCGATCCGGCCGATTTCACCGCGCTGGCGCTCGATCAGCTCGGGCAGGCGGTGACGAGGTGGCTGACCGGGGACGCGCCGTTCACCGCCAAGCTCCACCCCGAACTCGCCCCCTATGGCGATTACGACCAGCTGATGCGGCTCGACGAATGGTATGGCCGGCAGGGGAGCGCGGCATGAAGTCGGTCTTGCCGCTCAAGCCGCTCCATGGCGCGCAGGCCGACGCCTCCGATCCGCGACGGCGCGTCTGGCTGTCCGCGTCGGCGGGCACCGGCAAGACCCATGTGCTGACCGCGCGCGTGATCCGGCTGCTGCTCGCGGGCAACGATCCCGCCGCGATCCTCTGCCTGACCTTCACCAAGGCGGGCGCCGCGGAGATGGCGGACCGCATCCATGCGCGGCTGGCGAGCTGGGTGCGGATGGGCGACGCCCGGCTGGCGCGCGACCTCATCGCGCTCGGTGAGGATTACGGGCCCGCCGCCGTCGCGCATGCGCGCACGCTGTTCGCCTCGGTGCTCGATGCGACCGGCGGCGGCCTGCGCATCCAGACCATCCACGCCTTCTGCCAGACCTTGCTCGCCGGCTTCCCAGCGGAAGCGGGGCTGGTGCCGGGCTTCCGGCTGATCGAGGCGCGCGAGGAGCAGGCGCTGGCGCGCGCCGCGCTGGCGACGATGCTGGTGGCGGCGGAGGCCGGCGGCGACCTGCCGCTGGTCCGCGACGTCCAGACGCTGAGCCGCCGGCTGGGCGAGGAGCGCGCCGAGGCGTTCCTGCGCCAGTGCGCGCGGTCGCCCGATGCGCTGGCGGCGCTCGGGCCGGCGCAGGGGATCGAGGCGCGGCTGCGTCATGCGCTCGACCTGCCGCTCGGCGATATCGAAATGGTGATCGCCGAGCGGTCGGCGCATCTCGACTGCGCGGCGCTGGCGCGCGTGCGCGCCGCCAATGCGGGATGGGCGACCGCGCGCGGGCGCGAGCGGCTGGCGCTGCTCGATACGTGGCTGGCGGGCGATGTCGCGGCGCGCGTGGCGGGGCTTGCTGATCTGCACGCCGTCTGGGCGACCAAGGACGGCCTGCTGCGCTCGCTGGCCTCGGGGCAGGCGCCGAGGGCCGAGGGCTATGGCGAGGATATCGCGCATCTCCACCAGACCTGCGGTGCGCTGCTCGCGCTGCGCGCCAGGGCGGCGTTCGCGACATTGCTCGCCGCGGGGCTGCGCGCCGGGCAGGCTTATGCGCGCACCTATGTGGACGCCAAGCGCGCCGCAGGGGCGGTCGATTTCGACGACCTGATCCGCACCGCGGTCAGTCTGCTTCAGACCGACGGGATCGGCGACTGGGTGCGCTACAAGCTCGACCAGCGCACCGATCATATCCTCGTCGACGAGGCGCAGGATACCAATCCGCGGCAATGGTCGATCGTCGCCGCGCTTGCGGCCGAATTCTTCGCAGGCGAAGGCGCGCGAGCAGGCGTGTTGCGCACGATCTTCGCGGTCGGCGACTTCAAGCAGGCGATCTTCGGCTTCCAGGGAACCGATCCGCTCGCCTTCGCCGCCGCCGAGCGGGTGTTCGCGGCGCGCGCC
>CAZZZX010000728.1:0-1692 GCA_964658585.1 uncultured Novosphingobium sp. | reverse complement strand
GCGACGGCGCGCGGCGCGGGCGCGGCGCGTTGCCGGTTCGAGGTCGGCGATGCCGGGCGCTGGGCGGCGGCGGATGGCTTCGACCTGATGGTCTCGCGCCACGGCGTGATGTTCTTCGCAGATCCGCTCGCCGCCTTCGCGCATCTGCGCACGCTGGTCCGCCCGGGTGCGCCGCTGGTCTTCTCCTGCTTCCGCGCGGTGGCGCTCAATCCATGGGCGTCGGGCCCGCTCTCGCTGCTGCCCGATCCGCCGGCGCCACCGCCGGCGGGCACGCCGGGGCCGTTCGCCTTCGCGGACCGCGACCGCGTCGCCGCACTGCTCGACGCGGCGGGCTGGCAGGGCGCGGAGGCGATCCCGCTCGACTATGACTATGTCGTCGGTGCGGGTGACGATCCGGTCGGCGCAGCGCGCGATTTCTTCCTGGCGATCGGACCGGTCGCGGCGCCGGCGCGCGATCTGGCGCCCGCCGATCATGCACGGTTCCGCGACGACCTGTCCGGCCTGCTCGAGCGGCATCGCGTCGGCGACGGCGTCGTGCTGCCGGCGGCGGCGTGGCTCTGGTCGGCGCGGGCCTGATCGCGGCACGGATGCGTTGGGCCTCGCGACACCGGAGAACCACATGATGATAACCGTCCACCCTCTCGAGAACAGCCGCTCGCAGCGCGTGTTGTGGCTGCTGGAGGAACTCGGCGAAGCCTACAGCGTGGTGCGCTACGAGCGCGACAAGAAGACCATGATGGCGCCGCCCGAACTCAGGAAGATCCATCCGCTCGGCAAGTCGCCCGCGGTCGACGTCGATGGCACGGTGCTGATCGAGACCGGCGCGATCGTCGAATTCCTCGTCAACCGCGCAGGCGGCCGGTTCGGCCCGCCCGACGATTTCGGCGATACGCTGCTGTGGCGGCAATATCTCCATTATGCGGAAGGGTCGATGATGCCGCCGCTGCTCGCGATCCTCGTCGTCTGGCGGCTCGGTCTGCTCGGCCGCCCGGCCCGCAAGCCGTTGCAGGCGATGCTCGACCAGCATCTGCGCTATCTCGAGGGCGAACTCGGCAAGCGGCCGTGGTTCGCGGGCAGCGAGTTCACCGCGGCGGACGTGATGATGAGCTTCCCGCTCGAGGCCGCGCGCCAGCGCGGCGGGCTCGACGAGCGCTATCCGCGCCTCCTCGCCTGGCTCGAGCGCATCCACCAGCGCCCCGCCTATCAGGCCGCGCTCGCCCGCGGCGGCCCCTACGCCTTTGCCTGAGCTAGGCCGGCGCCATCGTGCCGACCATATCGGCGAAGCAGCGGCTGCATGTCGGGCTGTCGTCGTGCTGACCGGCATCGAGCGCTTCGCCGCGCGCGCGGCGCCGCTTGTCATGGAAGATGTCGGCGATCGTCTCGTTCCGCAGGTCGCCGATCGGATCGAGCCGGCGGAAATCCTGGCAGCAGCTCAGCACGGTGCCATCGCAGTCGATCGTCAGATCGTCCAGCACCTGCGAAGTGCAGCGCATCGGCGCCGGTGCGAGCGCGAGCGATCGGAACGTCGTAAGATCGTCGGCGCAGCGGCTGGCCAGCGGTGCCGCGAAGGGCCGGCCGCCGCGTGCCGCGAACCATGCCGCGATCGTCTCGTATTGGGCGACGTTGCGCCGGCTGATCGGCACCGACACGAACACCGAGGCGGTCGGCCGCGAAGGGCCGCCGTGCTTGCCC
>CAZZZX010000727.1:0-1694 GCA_964658585.1 uncultured Novosphingobium sp. | reverse complement strand
GGTGCTGTCGGGTGGCGGGCAGAGTGCGGCGTCGGTGGCGGCGAGCCGCGATTCCGCGATCCCGCCGACGATCCGCGTGCCGCAGGGCCAGCCGATCCGCGTGTTCACCGCGCGCGACCTCGATTTCTCCAGCGTCACCGACGGCTGATGGCGAGCGCGGTGCCGGTCGCCGGCCCGACCGAGATCGGGACCGTGGGCGGCGTCTATCTCGATGCCTATCTCGCCCCGTTCCGGCGCTGGCTCGACGACGAGACGGTCAGCGAGATCCTCGTCAACACGCCCGGCGAGCTGTGGGTCGAGCATGGCGGCGCGCACCGCATGGAACGCGTCGCGGCGCCCGATGTCGACGACCGCCACCTCCAGCGTCTCGCCGAGCAGATCGCGCGCGCCAGTCGCCAGGGGGTGAATGCCGAACGACCGCTGCTCGCCGCGATGCTGCCGGGTGGTGCGCGCGTCCAGCTGGTCGCGCCGTCGGCGACGCGCGGGCATTGGGCGATGGCGATCCGCCGCCACCGGCTCGTCGACCTGCCGCTCTCGGCCTACGATCACGGCGCGCTGCCATCGCCCACGCGCGCGGAGATGCCCGATCCGCAGGCCGATCCGATCGCCTATCTCGCAGCCGCCGTGCGCGCGCGGCGCACCGTGCTGATCTCGGGCGGCACCTCGACGGGCAAGACCACCTTCCTCAACGCGCTGCTCGGCGAGGTGCCCGCGCACGAGCGGATCGTGCTGGTCGAGGACACGCCCGAGATCCGGCTGCGCCATCCCAACGGGCTGGGCCTCGTCGCGGTCAAGGGCGAGCTTGGCGAGGCCAGGGTCGGCGTCGACGATCTGTTGCAGGCGGCGCTTCGGCTGCGCCCCGATCGCATCGTGCTCGGCGAGCTGCGCGGACGCGAGGCGGTGTCGTTCCTGCGCGCGATCAACACCGGGCATCCGGGATCGCTCACCACCATCCATGCCAATTCGCCGAGCGGCGCGCTCGAGCAGCTTGCGCTGATGGTGATGCAGGCGGGCCTCGGGCTGAGCCGCGCGGATACGCTCGCCTACGCCCGCTCGATGATCGACGTGGTGGTGCAGCTCGGCCGTGTCGACGGGGTCCGTCGCGTCGTCGCGATCATGCGGACCGCGGACGCCGTCTGATCGCCATCCGGTGAAGCGCATCGCCATCCCGGCGGTGCTGGTCGGGCTGGTCGTCGCGGGCCTGCTGCTCGACCGGCACGATCCCCCCGCGATCCTCGCGGTGCTGCGTGCCGCGGGCTGGTGGATCGTCGTGCCGGTGCTGCTCCATCTGCCGCAGATCGCCGCCTCGGCGATCGGCTGGGACGTGCTGATCGAACGCGCCGCGCGCCCCCGGATCGTCGCCGCCGTCGCCTGGCGATGGGTCAAGGAAGCGGTCAACGCGCTGCTGCCGCTCGCGCAGGTCGGCGGCGACGCGGTGCGGGTGCGGCTGTTCGTGCGCGGCGGCGCGGATGCGCGCGAAGCGGCGGCGGCGGGACTGGCGGATGTCGCGACCGAAATGGCGGCGCAGATCGTCTTCACGCTGATCGGACTGGCCGCGCTTGTTTTCGGCCCGCACGCGACGGGAGCGGGACGCACCGCGATGCTGATGGGGGCTGCGGTCGCGGCGTTCGGCATCGCGCTGATCCTGCTGTCGCGCTTCGGCGTGGCGCGGCTGGTCGAGCGGCTCGCGGCCG
>CAZZZX010000726.1:0-1711 GCA_964658585.1 uncultured Novosphingobium sp. | reverse complement strand
TCGCGGCGATCGACCGCGCGAGATCGGGCGAGCGCGCCCACAGCGTCACCGGGCCGCCCGCGGCGGCGACCTGCGCGAGCGCGGTGCCCCACGCGCCGGCACCGATCACCCCGATCCTCACGCCTTCACCCCGGCGCCGCGGACGCGCTCGGCGTCCGGGTCGAGCGGCCAGCGCGCGCGGGCGGGTGCGTCGAGCGGATCGACGAGGCCGGCGTCGAGGCGCTCCGCACCCGCCCAGGCGATCATCGCGGCATTGTCGGTGCAGAGCCATGACGGCGGCGCGACGAAGCGCAGGCCGTGCGCGGCGGCGAGCGCCTCCAGCGCAGCGCGCACCGCGCGGTTGGCCGCGACCCCGCCCGCGACGACCAGCGCGGTTGCGCCCGATGTTCGGGCGACGGCGCGCGTCGTCCGGTCGACCAGGCAGTCGACGACCGCCTGCTGGAAGGACGCGGCGATATCCTCGGGACGATGCGTGCCGGCGTCGCGGGCGCGCAGCACCGCGCTCTTGAGCCCGGCGAAGGAGAAATGCGGCTCGGCCGAGCCGAGCAGCGGACGCGGCAGCGGCACCGCGCGCGGATTCCCCGTCGCCGCGGCACGCTCGACCGCGGGACCGCCGGGGAAGCCGAGGCCGAGCAGCTTGGCGGTCTTGTCGAACGCCTCGCCCGCGGCATCGTCGATCGTCGTGGCGAGGCGGCGGTAGCGGCCGACGCCGCCGACCAGCAGCACCTGGCAATGCCCGCCCGAGACCAGCAGCAGCAGATAGGGAAAGGCGAGATCGGGGTCGGCGAGCCGCGGCGACAGCGCATGACCCTCGAGGTGATTGACCGCGACCAGCGGCCTGCGGGCGGCCAGCGCGAGGCCCTTGGCCATCGACAGCCCGACCATCACCCCGCCGATCAGCCCCGGCCCCGCGGTCGCGGCGATCGCATCGACGTCGCGCAGCGTCACCCCCGCATCGGCCAGCGCCGCCTCGACCAGCGGCCCCAGCGCCTCGACATGCGCGCGCGCCGCGATCTCGGGCACCACCCCGCCGAACGGCGCGTGCGCCGCCTCCTGGCCGGCGAGCCGGTGCGCCAGGATGCGGCGATCGCCGTCGACCAATGCGGCAGCGGTCTCGTCGCACGAGGATTCGAGGCCGAGGATGAGGGGCACGGCTTCCCTGTAGTGCGGAGGCGCACTAGGGTCCAAACCCAATCATGGCCATTGGCCCGATCGGGCCGGGGTCTTAAGGCAAGTCTCGCATGACCACACCCGATCGCCCGCTCCGCCTCGGCACCCGCGGTTCGCCGCTCGCGCTCGCGCAGGCGGGGATGGTCGCGGCGGCACTCCGCGACGCGCATGGCTGGGACGCCGACGCGATCGAGATCGTCGTCGTCAGGACCACCGGCGATCGTGTTCAGGATCGCCCGCTCGCCGAGATCGGCGGCAAGGCGCTGTGGACCAAGGAGCTCGACCAGCAGCTCCTCGCCGGCACGATCGACTTCGCGGTGCATTCGATGAAGGATGTCGAGACGATCCGCCCCGACGCGCTGCGCATCGTCGCGATGCTGCCGCGCGCGGATGTCCGCGACCGGCTGGTCGGCGCGGATGCGATCGAGTCGCTGCCGCAGGGCGCGCGGATCGGCACCGCGTCGCCGCGCCGCGCCGCGCAGCTCCGCCACCGGCGCCCCGATCTCGCGATCGTGCCGTTCCGCGGCAATGTCGACACCCG
>CAZZZX010000725.1:0-1717 GCA_964658585.1 uncultured Novosphingobium sp. | reverse complement strand
CTGGCCGAGCCTCGAGGCGCAGGTCGCCGCGATCGCCGACGACATCGCCTACGACAATCACGATATCGACGACGGGCTGCGCGCCGGGCTGCTCGATCTCGATGCGCTGCTCGGGGTGCCGCTGGTCGCGGCGCGCTGGGCGGCGGTCGAGGCGCGGTTCGCCGATTGCGGGCGCGGCGCGCTGCAGCGCGAACTGGTCCGCGATCAGATCGGCGAGATGGTCAACGACGTCATCGCCGAGAGCGCGCGCCGCATCGACGAGGCGCGCGTCGAGAGCATCGCCGACGTCCGCGCCGCGGACCGCGCGCTGATCGGCTTCTCGCCCGCGATGGCGGCGGACGAGCGCGCGCTCAAGCGCTTCATGTATGCGACGCTGTACCATGGCGCCTCGCAACGCGCGGTGGCGGCGGCGGCACGCGGCGTGCTCGCGCGGCTGTTCGCCGCCTATGCCGCGGATCCCTCCCGCCTGCCGCTCGACTGGCGCGATGCGCTCCCCGACGCCGAGCCCGCCCGTACCCGCCACATTGCCGATTTTATCGCCGGCATGACCGACCGTTATGCGATCGCGCGGCATGTCGAGTGGGTCGGGCCGGTGAGCTTGCCCGAAGGCTTCTGATCCGACGATGCGGTCGGACAGGTGACGCGGGCGCGGCATCGTGTCACGCTGGCGCTCATGACCCGCACCATTTCACTCCTCGCCGCTCTGCTCGCGCTCGGCGCCGCACCGCCCGTCAAGGCACCTTCGGAGATCGCCGCTGCGGCGCCGGCGAGCGCGTGGCGGACGGTCGCGCCCGAGAACCTGATGGTGATGGAACTCGCCAACGGCGCGCGGGTCGTGATCGAGCTCGCGCCGCAGTTCGCGCCGGTGCATGTCGCCAATATCCGCGCTCTGGTCCGCGGGCACTGGTTCGACGGCAATGCGATCGTGCGGGTGCAGGACGATTACGTCGTACAATGGGGCGGCGCCGACCCGGCACGCACGCCGCCCGCCGGTCTCGTCCGTCCCGCGCCCGCCGAATATGAGCGCGCCGCCGCGGGCCTGGCGATCACGCCGCTCGCCAGTCGCGACGCCTATGCGCGCCAGGTCGGCTTCGCGGACGGCTGGCCGGTGGCGAGCGACGGCGCGAGCGCGTGGCTGCCGCATTGCTACGCCATGGTGGGCGTCGGCCGCGACATGCCGCCCGATACGGGCGACGGATCGGAACTCTATGCGGTGATCGGCCATGCGCCGCGTCATCTCGATCGCAACATCACCGTCGCGGGCCGCGTGCTGGAGGGGATGCCGACGCTGGCATCGCTCCCGCGCGGTACCGCGGAGATGGGCTTCTATGCCGATCCGGCGCAGCGCATCGCCATCCGCAAGGCGTGGATCGCCGGCGACATGGCGGCGGCGGAGCGGCCGCGGTTCGAGGTGATGCGCACCGATACCGCCGCCTTCGCCGCCTATGCCGATGCGCGTGCCAACCGCCGCGATGCGTTCTTCGTGCGCCCGGCGGGCGGCGCCGATCTGTGCAACGTGCCGGTGCCGACCCGGCGCGCCGGGTAAGACCGTCTCGGCCTCGCCGTCATCCCTCGCGGCTGAGCTGGTCGACCTGATCCATGATCGTCTGCAGCGCCGTCGTGTTGGGATCGGTCACATAATCCCGCCGCGACGGCAGCTTGCCATCGGTGAGCAGCGCCTCGAGCGCGACCCGGCCGCGCGCGACGCGGCTCTTGA
>CAZZZX010000724.1:0-1723 GCA_964658585.1 uncultured Novosphingobium sp. | reverse complement strand
AAGACCGGCAGCAGGATCAGCCAGTCGTTGAGGTGGCTGATGGCGCCCTGCACCGAATAGGGATCGGAGAGGAAGATCATGTCGCCTTCCTCGAGCGTGCCGTCATAGCCGTCGAGGAAGGGGCCGATATAGCTGCCGAACTGGCCGACGATCATCCGGCCCTTGTGGTCGGCGATCAGCGGAAAGGCGTCGCCCTGTTCCCGGATACCGGGAGACATCGCGGTGCGCACCAGCGTCGCATCCATCTCGATCCGCGCGTTGCGCAGCGCGTTCTCGATGATGTCGAGCGTGACGGGATCGATCGCGACCTGGCGGAAGGGCGTGTCGTTGGTCTGGATGATCGTTGCGGGCATCAGTGGCTCTCCGGCGTGATCAGGATGTTGCCGAACGTGTCGACGGTGCCGACGTGGCGGGTTTCGATGAGCGTGGTGGAGTCCATCTCGGTGACGATGGCCGGCCCGGGGATCACGTCGCCGGCTTCCAGCTTCGACCGGTCGTAGATGACCGCCGCCTGCTCGGCCCCGTCCATCCACAGCGTGTGATCGCGCAAGCGCGCCTGCGCCGGATCGCCATCGCCTTTCTTCAGTTCGAGTGCGGGCAGTTCGAGCGCGCGGCCGGAAGCGACCGCACGCAGGTTCACCAGCTCGTGCTCGGCGTCCATGTTGAACGTGAAGAGACGGGCATGTTCCTGGTCGAAGCGCTGCGTGAGTGCGGACAGGCCGTCGCGCTCGAGCGTCGCGAGTTCGATCGTCATCGGCACCTCGAAAGCCTGGCCCGAATAACGGACATCGATCTCGAACCCGGTCTCGATCTCGGTCTCCGCGACGCCGTCCTGCACGAGCTGCGTGCGCACCTGCGCATCCATCCCGCGGAGCAGGGTCAGTACCGCGTCCAGATCCGTCTCGCTCAGCCGCTTCGAGAGCGACCGAGCGGTTTCGGTGCGCATCCGCGTCGTCGCGTCGCCCAGCGCGCAGAGCACGCCCGGCGAGACCGGCGACACCGCCGGATAGCTTCCCATCAGACGCGCGACGGCATTGACGTGGAGCGGGCCGGCGCCGCCGAACCCCATCAGCGCGAACTGGCGCGGGTCATAGCCCTGCTGCACCGAGATCATGCGCAGCGCGCCGAACATGTTCTCGTTGACGATGTCGATGATGCCGCGCGCGGCTTCCATCAGCTCGATGCCCAGCGCATCGGCGATCGTCTGCACCGCGCGCGTCGCGCCCTCCCGATCGAGCTTGAAGGTGCCGCCGAGAAGATTTTCCGGCAGGTAGCCGAGCACGACATTCGCGTCGGTGACGGTCGGCAGCGTTCCGCCCTTGCCGTAGGCGACCGGCCCGGGAACCGCACCGGCCGACTGCGGTCCGACCCGCAATGCCCTGGTCAGTTCCGGCACATAGGCGATCGAGCCGCCGCCCGCGCCCACCGTCTTGACGTCGAGCGACGAGGCACGGACCGACAGATGGCCGACCTCGGTGGTGCGTACGCGGCGCGGCTCGCCGTTTTCGATCAGGGCGACGTCCGTCGACGTGCCCCCAACGTCGAGCGTCAGGATGTTGCGCAGGCCCGCATTCTTCGCCACCCACAGCGCGCCCGTCACCCCGCCCGCCGGCCCCGACATCAGCAGCGACACGGGATGTTCCTCGGACTTCTCCGACGACATCAGGCCGCCGTCCGAACGCAGCAGCGACAGCCTGCCCGTCATCTCGATCCGGGCCAGCTT
>CAZZZX010000723.1:0-1729 GCA_964658585.1 uncultured Novosphingobium sp. | reverse complement strand
CATTCGATGCCGATCGCCGACTGTCCGTTCGATCATCGCGCCGCGTACCGGATCGCGCGCGCGGCGGCACGGGCGGGGGCGGGGTTGGTCGCGCTCGACGATCTCGATCCGGACCATCGCGGCCACACCTCCGACACGCTGCTCGCCGAGCTGCGCGCCACCGTCCCGGCGATCGAGGAGCCCGTGCTGACGCATGGCGATGCGACGCTGGAGAACATGATCGTCGCGGACGGCGCCTTCACCGGTTTCGTCGATTGCGGGCGCGCGGGCGTCGCGGATCGCCACCAGGATCTCGCGCTCGCGACGCACAGCATCGCGGACATTCTGGGCGACGAGGCCGCCGCGCTGTTCCTCGCCTGCTATGGCGGACCGGTCGATCCCGCGCGCATGGCCTTTTACCGGTTGCTCGACGAGTTCTTCTGAGGCGGCTAAGGCGCGCCGATGCGGATCGCCACCTTCAACGTCAACGGCATCAACGCGCGGCTGCCGCGCCTGCTTGAATGGCTCGACGAGGCCACGCCCGATGTCGCCTGCCTGCAGGAAATCAAGGCGGACGACGACCGCTTTCCGCTGAAGGCGATCGAGGGGGCGGGCTATGGCGTGGCGTGGCACGGCCAGAAGGGTTTCAACGGCGTCGCCATCCTCGCGCGCGACACGCAGCCGGCCTTGCGCCGCAAGGGCCTGCCCGGCGATCCCGAGGATCTCCAGAGCCGCTACATCGAGGCCGAGGTCGCCGGCGTGGTCGTCGCGTCGATCTATCTTCCCAACGGCAATCCGCAGCCCGGCCCCAAGTTCGACTACAAGCTCGCCTGGATGGAGCGCCTGATCGCGCACGCCGCCCAACTGCTCGTCGAGGAACGGCCGGTGGTGCTGGCCGGCGACTATAACGTCATCCCGACCGATCTCGACACCTTCTCGGTCCGCGCGATGGCGGACGATGCGCTGACCCAGCCCGGAAGCCGCGCCGCGCTGCGCCGGCTGGTCTATCAGGGCTGGACCGATGCGATCCGCGCGCGCCATCCCGAGCCCGAGCGGCTCTATACCTTCTGGGACTATCAGGCGGGTGCGTGGGCGCGCGATGCGGGCTTCCGGATCGATCATTTGCTGCTCAGCCCGCAGGCCGCCGACCGGCTCCATGGTGCTGGTGTCGACAAGGCGGTGCGCGGGCGTGAAAAGGCGTCGGACCATGCGCCGGTGTGGATCGAGCTGCGTTGAGGGCGGGACTGCGCGCGCCGCTGCGGCCCGCGGACGCGTTGCGACTGGTGCTGTGCCTCGCCGCGATTCTGCTGACCGTCTGGCTTGGCGTCGGCGCCTGCCGGCCGCCGCGTCCGCTCGCCGCCGATGCGCCCGCGACCGATTTCTCCGCGGCGCGCGCGATGGCGACGATCCGGACGATCGCGATGCGCCCGCATCCGGTCGGTACGCCCGAGCATGATCGCGTCGCCGCCGTGCTGCTGGCGCGGCTCCGGTCGATGGGCCTGATCGCGGAGCAGCACCGCTATCTGGTCGACGATGCGACCGCCCGCAGGATCGCCGAGTGGAGCGGCGGTGCGCTGCACCCGAGCGAGCTGGCCGATATCGTCGGCGTGTTGCCGGGCCGTGATCGCGCCAAGCCGGCGCTGCTGCTGATGGCGCATTACGATACCGTCTGGGGATCGCCGGGCGCCGCCGACGACAGCGCGGGTGTCGCCAGCGTGATCGAGACCGTCCGCGCGCTGATCGCGCGGGG
>CAZZZX010000722.1:0-1737 GCA_964658585.1 uncultured Novosphingobium sp. | reverse complement strand
GCCGCCTATCTCGCGGCGTGCGACGAGAGCCCGTCCGCCCTGGCGAAGCGCGTCGCCAGTCGCGGCGGCTCGACCCAGGCGGGCTATGACATACTCGACCGCGACGACGCGCTGGTCAGGCTGATGACCGAGACGGTCGCCGCGGCCGAGCGCCGCAACGCCGAGCTGGGGGCGATCGCGCGCGGAAAGTGACGTGCTCGGCCCCTCATGTCATTTGCGACTTGACCCGGACCCGCGGAACGCCTGCATGACCGGATGGCCGACCGCATCCTGATCTTCTACGGCTCCTACCGGTCCGATCGGCAGGGCATCCGCCTCGCCGACCATATCGTCCGCAGCTTCGCCGAGCGTGGCGCGGATGCCGAGCTGATCGACGCCAAGGCGCTCGACCTGCCGGTCCTCGACCGCATGTACAAGGAACACCCCAAGGGCGAGGCGCCGCCCGCGCTCGAGACGCTGGCCGGGAAGATCCGCAGCGCCGACGCCTTCGTGTTCGTCGCGGGCGAATATAATTGGGGCGTCCAGCCCGGCTTGAAGAATCTTACCGATCATTTCCTCGAGGAATGGTATTGGCGCCCCGCCGCGATCGTCAGCTATTCGGCGGGCCGGTTCGCCGGCGCGCGTGCGGCGATGGCGTGGCACGGCACGCTGTCCGAGATGGGCATGGTGGTGGTGTCGAGCGCGCTTGCAGTCGGCGGCATCGGCGCGGCGTTCGATGCGCAGGGTACTCCGGTCGGCCATGACGGGGCGGCGCTGGTCCGCGCCTTCCCGCGCTTCGCCGACGATCTCGCCTGGTGGACCGAAGCCGCGCGATACCAGCGCGCGCGCCGCGCACCGCCATACTGACCGCGCCGATCCGGCGGGCAGCGGCGCTGGCGCGTCAGCCCTCTGCCCGCGGGGGAGAGGGAGGAGACCCGTCGCGAAGCGATGGGGATGGTGGGGGCACGCAGCGATAGTCCGGAAGAAGGCGCTCCTCACCGCGCCCCTATCCCAGGGGAAGAGGGTCCGGACGCGCTAATGCGCGTCGCACGCGGTGATCGACTCCGGCGCCGCGCCGATGCGCTGGTCCACCGTATAGCGCACCGCCCGGCAGCCGCGCGCATCGGTCACCGTGCTCGGCACCGCATAGCCGGTGAGCGCGCCGTCCGCCCAGCGCTGGGTCTGGCCGGTGCGCAGCGCCTGGTGGATCGCGTCCTTGACCGCCGCCGACCGCAGCGGCTGGAAGCGCAGCGGATCGCCGGTGTCCTGGGGCGCGTCGTCCGCGGCCGGCAGCGTCGCTTCCGCAGCGGCGGCGGGCGCCGCGCTCGGCAGGCCGGCGAGCATCGCGCCGCCCTTGGCCGGCTCCGCCTCGGGCCGCCGCCCGCACGCGGCGAGCGCCAGCAGCAGCGCGAGCGTCGGGCGGAGCGGGGAAGGGGAGGTCATGACCAGGCGTCTCCTACACGAGTGCGCGTGACTGTCACGCCGTTGCCATGGTCGGGGCGTAGCGTGTGCGCATGAACGACCTCGATCGCCTCAAGGAAGAGATCGTCGACAGTTTCGACGAGGAACTCGAGATGGAGCTCGAGGAGAGCCGCATCGACGCGCTGGTCGACGACCCCACGCTCGCCGACCGGCTCGATCGTCGCACCTATTTCCGCGAACTGTTCCGGCTCCAGCATGAGCTGGTGCGCCTGCAGGACTGGGTGCAGCACAAGGGCCTCAAGCTCGTCGTGCTGTTCGAGGGCCGCGATTCCGCGG
>CAZZZX010000721.1:0-1737 GCA_964658585.1 uncultured Novosphingobium sp. | reverse complement strand
GCGGAAGGCGCAGCGATGATCCGGCGCGTGATCGGTGGGGTCGGCGCCAACATCTTCGACAAGCTGATCGTCGCGGGCGCGCAGCTTGCGATGGTGCCGGTGATGGTCGGGCACTGGGGGGTGCCGACCTACGGCCTGTGGGTGCTGTTCTCGACCATTCCGGCCTTTCTCGCGGTCAGCGATTTCGGCTTCGCCACCGCCGCCGGCACCAAGATGACGATGGCGGTGGCGCGTGGCGACCGCGACGAGGCGGTGCATATCTTCCACAGCGGCTGGGTCGCCGTGCTCGCCACCTCGGGTCTGATGATCGGGCTGGCGGTGGCGACGGTCTGGCTGTTGCCGGCGCACATACTCGGCGCGGCGCCGCGGCTCGGGGCGGATCAGGCACGCCCGACGCTGACGCTGCTGCTCTGCTACGGTATCGCCGCGCTCCAGGGCAGCATCTTCTTCGCAGGCTTCCGGTGCGCCGGGCTCTTCGCGATCGGGGCGTTCTGGAATGCGCTCATCATCCTGATCGAGAGCGCCGCCGCGATCGTCGTGGTGCTGTCCGGCGGATCGCCGATGCGCGCGGCGGCGGCGCTGCTGCTCGGCCGGCTGATCGGGCTCGCCGGGCAGAACCTGCTGCTCCGCCGTCGGGTGCCATGGCTGCGGATCGGCGTCTCGCAGGCGAGCCTCGCCGAGGTTCGCGCACTGTTCCCGCCGGCGATCGCGGTGATGATGCTGCCGCTCGCCCAGGCATGCCTGCTCCAGGGCAACGCCTTCGCGCTCGGGCTCGCCGCGGGCAAGACGGCGCTGCCCGCCTTCACCGCGACGCGGACCCTGTCGCGGGTCGGCCTGCAGATGTGCTGGCTGCTCAACACCGCGCTGATGCCCGAATTCTCGGCGGCGAGCGCGCGGGCAGATCGGCGCGGCATGGGGATGATGCTGCTCGCCACGCTCGCCGCCTCCGCGGTGCTGGTGCTGCCCTATGCCGGCCTGTTCGCGCTGTTCGGCGGCGCGATCGTGCGGGTGTGGACCGGCGGCCTGCTGCATCCTTCGTCCGCGCTGATCCTGGTGATGTCGGGGACGATCCTGTTCGGCGGCTTCTGGTACCCGGTCTCCAACCTGATCCTCGCGCTCAACCGCCACGCCGCCTATACCTACGCCTTTGTCGGCCTCGCGGTGGCAAGCGTCGCGATCTCCTACGTCCTGGCGCTGCGCATCGGGGCGGTGGGCGCGGGGATCGGGATGCTGATGCTCGACGTCGCGATGTTCGCGATCATCGCGCGACAATCGCTGCGCATGATCGTCGGCGTGCGCGAACTCGCCGCGCTCTCGGCCGGCCTGCCGGAGCAGCTGCGCCAGATCACGCGGCGCGCGCGAATGCGCCTCGGTTGATCGCCGACCTCGACGAGATCGCCGCACCGCTCGCGTCGCGCGTCGCGGTGATCGGCGCGGGTGCGGTCGGCATCACGCTGGCGGTCACGCTGGCGCGGCGCGGCGTGGACGTGGTGCTGGTCGAGAGCGGCGGCAGGAGCTTCGAGGCGGCGTCGCAGGCGCTCAACGACGCGACCGTCGTCGGGCGCGCCCATGCCGGCATCGCCGAGGGCCGCGCGCGCGTGATCGGCGGCACGACGACGTTGTGGGGCGGCCAGCTCATCCCGTTCCGCCCGATCGACTTCACGGCGCGGCCATGGCTCGGGCTGCCCGCATGGCCGATCGAACGCGACCTGCTGACGCCTTATTACGAGACCGTCG
>CAZZZX010000720.1:0-1743 GCA_964658585.1 uncultured Novosphingobium sp. | reverse complement strand
CCGCCCCGGCGGCGAGGAGTTCGCCGTCGTGCTCCCGAACGCCGACGACGCCGAGGCGACCCGCGCCGCCGAGCGCCTGGTCGCCGCGGTCCGCGACGCCGAGTGGCCGAACATCGGGCGCATGACCGCGTCGGCGGGCATCGCGGTGGCGCGCTGGCAGTACGACCATCGCGCGATCGTCGGGATGCTCGATCATGAGGCCGATCACGGTCATGTCGCGCACGAGCTGTTCTATCCCGCCGGTCCGTTCGCGCTGCTGCCGATGCGCGGCGGTCGGCGCTCGGCGCTGGTCTGGACGGTGGCGGAGCGCGATGCGCCGGGTATGCTGTCCCTGTCCCCGCGCGCCTTTCTCGCCGAGGCGGACAAGCGGACGGGCGGGATGTACGGCGCGCTGTCGCTCGCGGCGCCGCTGTCGAGCTATCCGCTCGGCTTCCATCATGCCGGGCGGATCACCGCCGAGCGGCTGGCCCTGGTCGGCGACGCCGCGCACGGCATCCATCCGATCGCCGGCCAGGGTGTCAATCTCGGCTTCCGCGATGCCGCGGCGCTCGCCGAGGTGCTGGTCGAGGGCGTGCGGCTCGGGCTCGATCCGGGCGACGCGCAGCTGCTCGCGCGCTACCAGCGCTGGCGCGGGCTCGACACGCTGCTCGTCGCGATGGCGACCGACACGCTGACCCGGCTGTTCGGCCTGCCCGGCGAGACCGCGAGCCGGATCCGCCGCCTCGGCATCCGCGCGGTCGACCGCATCGCACCGCTCAAGGCGATGTTCATGGCCGAGGCGCGGGGCGAGAGCGGCGCGCTGCCGAGGTTGCTTGCGGGGCAGGCGCTCTGAAGGGCGTCGGGATCGTCATCGTGAGGCGCCGAACGCGCGCCGTGGCGATCCGGTCGTCCTGAGGACAGGCTGAGCGCAGTCGAAGCCTCGGCTCGAAGGACGGTGCTTCGAGACGCCACTCGGATTTCGGCAAAGCCGAAATTTATCCTGAGCGCCTTGCCAGTCAGTCGGGGGTTCAATGCCTTCTCGGCACGAACGGATCGATCTCGAATCGTCTAGACCCGCCGCGCCGCCTCGACCAGCAGCACCGGCACGCCCTCGCGGATCGGATAGGCGAGACCCGCCTCGTCGCTCACCAGTTCCTGTGCCGCATGATCGTAGCGCAGCGGCGTCCGCGTCGCCGGGCAGACCAGCATCCGCACCAGCTCGGGATCGAGGCCGCCCTCCAGCCTCACCGCCCGATCCTCACTGAAGCGTCGCCCCGTCCTCGTCGTCGCCGAGCCGGAAGAAGCGCAGGAACTGCGCGACCAGATCGGCACGGTCGCGCAACACCGGCGCCTCGAGCAGCGCCTGCTTGGCGGCGACGTCGAACGGCGCCACCTGCGCGACCGCGCTGACCAGCGATTCGTCGTCGAGCCGGCTGACTGCCTCCCAGTCGATCGTATAGCCCCGCGCCTCGGCGAAGCGTCGCGCTTCGCGTTCGATGTCCGAGCGCAGCGCCAGCGGCAGCGGATCGGCCTCGTCGTCGTCACCCGCGAACAGCCCGAGATCCGCGTCGATCTGGCGGAACGGCGTCGCGACATCGAGTTCGCGCAGCATCCGGAACCGCGCGCGGCCCTCGAGCACCAGGTTGAACCGCCCGTCGTCGAGCGCCTGGACATCGACGATATGGCCGACGCAGCCGATATCGAACAGCGCGGGCGTCGCGCCCTGCTCGCCCGGGCGCGGCTGGATCATGCCGATCCGCCGGT
>CAZZZX010000719.1:0-1753 GCA_964658585.1 uncultured Novosphingobium sp. | reverse complement strand
ATCAGCGACGGCTCGGTCCATATCCTGGCGGGGCTGCTCGAGGCGCGGACCGGTCAGCAGCTCTCGATCGGGCGGCGCTGGCGGATCGAGACCGCGCTGCGCCCGCTGCTCCGGAGCCAGAACATCGCCAGTCTCGACGATCTCGCCGGCCGTGTCGTCTCGGGTCGCGAACCGCATCTGGCGCAGATCGTCGTCGAGGCGCTGCTCAATCACGAGACCTTCTTCTTCCGCGACATCGCCGCGTTCCAGCAGCTCGGCGAGCTCGGCCTCGGCCGGCTGCACGAGGCGCGCCGTGCGGCGCGGCGCCTGCGCATCTGGTCGGCGGGCTGCTCGACGGGCCAGGAAGCCTATTCGATGGCGATGATGATCGCGGACCGGCCCGATCGCTGGGCCGGCTGGACGATCGAGATCCTCGCCACCGATCTGTCGCCGGGCGCGGTGGCGCGCGCGCGCGCCGGCCGCTATTCGCAGTTCGAGATCCAGCGCGGCCTGCCGATCACCCAGATGCTCCGCCGTTTCGAGCAGCGCGGCGATCAGTGGCACGTCGACGAGAGGCTGCGCGGCGCGGTCCGCTTCCAGGTCCAGAACCTGCTGGAGGCGCCGCCCGCGGGCACGTTCGATGTCGTGCTGTGCCGCAACGTGCTGCTCTATTTCTCCGCCGACGTCCGGCGGCTGGTGTTCGGCCGGATCGCCAGCGCGATCGCGCCTGACGGGCTGCTGATGCTGGGCGCGGGCGAGACGGTGATGGGTCAGACCGACCAGTTCGTCTCCGATTTCGAGTGCCGCGGTCTCTACCGCCCGAGGATCGAGGTCGCGCCGCCGACGATGCTGTCGCGCAGCGCACCGGCAGCCCGTTAAGCACGCTTGACGCCCGCTGGTGCGTACGCCCACACACCGGGCATGGCAGTACCCATCGATTGTCCGTCGCCCAATTTCAACGAGCGTCTGCTGCCGGTGTCGATGCTGGTGCTGCATTACACCGGGATGATCGATGCGCCCGCCGCGATCCAGCGGCTGACCGATCCCGCCTCCGAGGTCTCGTCGCATTACGTGATCGCCGAGGACGGGCAGGTCGTCCGCCTGGTCGACGAGGACAAGCGCGCCTGGCACGCCGGCAAATCCTATTGGCGCGGCATCACCGACGTGAATTCGGCGAGCGTCGGCATCGAGCTGGTCAATCCCGGCCACGAGCATGGCTACCGCCCGTTCCCCGAGCCGCAGATGGCGGCGCTGATTCCGCTGATGGCCGAGATCACCCAGCGTTACGCCATCACGCGCGGCAACATCGTCGGTCATTCGGACATCGCGCCCGCGCGCAAGGAGGATCCCGGCGAACTGTTCGACTGGGAGCGGCTCGCCAGGCTTCGCCTCGCACTGCCGCGGCCGCATAAATATCTGGTCGATCCGCATTGGACCGACGGCGGTTTCCTGCTCGCGCTCGAACGGTTCGGCTACGACATCACCGATGCCGAGAAGGCGGTGGTCGCGTTTCAACGTCGCTACCGGCCCAATATCCTCGACGGCGTGATCGACGGCCAGTGCCGCGCGATCCTGCTCTCGCTGCTCACCGGCGGCGACAAGGCCGCGGCGCTGCGCGCGCAGGGCGAGCATTAGCCGCTCCCCTCCCCTGGAAGGGACTAGTCAGCCGTCGCGCCCTGCTGCTACAGCCCCGGCCGCCAGAGGGCCGGGCGGCCGCCGCTTGTCGCAGGGCGAGGGGAGGAAAGTCCGGGCTCCACGGGAACCACGGTGCCGG
>CAZZZX010000718.1:0-1756 GCA_964658585.1 uncultured Novosphingobium sp. | reverse complement strand
GAATGGACCTGATCGAGGATGCGCTGATCGTTGGTGTAGCTGTGGATCGTGGTCATCAGCCCGCGCTCGATGCCGATCGCCTCGTGCAGCACCTTGGCGGCGGGCGCGAGGCAGTTGGTCGTGCACGACGCGTTCGAGACGATGGTGTGCGCGGCGGTGATCTTGTCGTGATTGACCCCGAACACGACGGTCAGGTCGACACCCTTGGCGGGCGCCGAGATCAGCACGCGCTTCGCGCCCGCGGTGAGATGCTTGCCCGCGCTCTCGCGGTCGGCGAAGAAGCCGGTGCATTCGAGCGCGATGTCGATATGCTCGGCGGCGTGCGGCAGGTTGGCGGGATCGCGCTCGGCGGTGACCTTGATGCGACGGCCATCGACGACGATCGCGTCGCCATCGACCGCGACGGTGCCCGGCCACGCGCCGTGGACCGAATCGCGCTTGAACAGCAACGCATTGTCCGACGGCTTGCCGAGATCGTTGATCGCGACCAGCTCGAGCCCGCAATCGGGGCGCTGGAGGATCGCGCGCGCGACGAGACGACCGATCCGGCCGAAGCCGTTGATCGCAACCTTAACCGCCATGTCATTGTCTCCCTGTGGGGGCTGGACCGAAGTTGCGGCATCCTTTGTCGGCTGGGGCGGGACTCGTCAACCGCACCGCAGCGCCGCCGCAACAGGCTGGCACAGGTGCTTGTCGACGCTTCGCTTCCTGCTATGCGGGTCGGGTCATGGCGAACGATCGCGTCAAGCTTGCCCTCTCCCGCATCGAGGCGGCCGTCGACCGGATCGAGGCGCGGATCGCGCGGCCGCCGTCGATCGTCCCCGTGCCGGCCGGCGACGCGAGCGGCCTCGCCGAACGCCACGAGCAGCTGCGCGCACAGACCGCGGCGGCGCTCGCGCGGCTCGACCGGCTGCTCGGAGCCGACGACTGATGGCGCAGGTGACGATCGAGATCGGCGGCCGGATCTACGACATCGCCTGCCGCGACGGCGGCGAGGATCGGCTGCGGATGCTCGCCGGGCTCGTCGATGCGCGCGCCGGCGACGTGATCCGCTCGGTCGGTCGCGGCAACGAGGCGCGCGAGCTGCTGCTCACCGCTCTCCTGCTGGCCGACGATGTCGACGAGGCGCGTACCGCGGCCGCCGCGTTCGACGCGCACGCCGAGGCGCTCGAACGCTGCGCCGCGCGGATCGAGACGATCGCGGCGCTCGCCGAGGGCGCGCCCGACGCGTGATCCCCTGCGCCATTGCGGCAGCGGCGCGGCACGCCTAGATGCATTGGCGGTGGGCACTGCCCGGTACGAGCTTTTGCGATTATCCCTGAGGCGATTCACCATCCTAGGGGGTTGTCCCTGGTCGGGCCCTGGCCCGGCACATACGGCTCCCACCTGACGTTGAGGCGTCAGAGGATATTCCGGCAAACGGCCATGGCGGTCCCACCACCCCGATCCTCCGCCGACAAGCCGGCGTTGCGTGCCGCGCTGCGTGCGGCGCGGCGCGACTTCGTCGCCGCGCTCGCGCCCGATCGATTGGCCGAGCGGCACGCGGCGCTCCACGCCCGGCTGCGCCCGCTGCTCGATCGCGGCGGCCCGATCGCGGGCTATGTCGCGATCGGCTTCGATCATTTCGCCACGCCGACCGACGGCCTCGCGATTGCCGCGGCGAAGGGCAAGTTGCGGCGCAATTTCCAGGGCTTCACCGACGAGCGCGCCGATGCGATCATCGACCGGTTCGGTGAGAGCCGCTCGAACGACGAGG
>CAZZZX010000717.1:0-1777 GCA_964658585.1 uncultured Novosphingobium sp. | reverse complement strand
CGATCTGGTGATCGCGGTGATCGCGGTGGTGGCGTAGCCGCCGAGCGCCATCACCGTCTTGATGTCCGCCTGCACGCCCGCGCCGCCGCCCGAATCCGATCCGGCGACGACGAGGACGCGCGGCAGCGTCATGCGCGGTATCTCCGTTCGGTCGATGCGGGCGTGCGGACCAGCGCATCGCCGACCCGCGTCGGACGCGGGCGCAGCACGCCCCGGCAATTGGGGCAGACGCCCAGCAGCGTGTCGGCGCATGATGCGCAGAAGCTGCACTCGAACGAGCAGATCAGCGCGCCCTCGGCATCGGCGGGCAGATCACGCCCGCAGCGCTCGCAATCGGGGCGCATCGCCAGCATCACGCCGCGCGCCGCACCGCGTCGCACACCTCGTCGACGACCTCGGCGACCAGCGCGGGGTCCTCGCCCTCGGCCATCACGCGGATCAGCGGCTCGGTACCCGACTTGCGGATCACCAGCCGGCCCGATCCCGCCAGCCGCGCCTCGGCGTCCGCGATCGCCTGCTTGACGTCCGCGCTGTCGAGCGGTGCGCCGCTCTTGAAGCGGACGTTCTGGAGGCGCTGGGGCAGCGGCTCGAAACAGCGGAGCAGTTCGGACGCGGGCCGCCCGGTCTCGACCAGCTCGGACAGCACCTGGAGCGCGGCGATCAGCCCGTCGCCGGTGGTCGCATAATCGGACAGGATGATGTGCCCCGACTGTTCGCCGCCGACATTGTAGCCGTCGCGGCGCATCGCCTCGAGGACGTGACGGTCGCCGACCGCGGTGCGGTGCAGCGTCAGCCCGGACCCGGCGAGATAGCGCTCGAGCCCGAGATTGGACATCACGGTGGCGACCACGCCGCCGCCCTTGAGCAGCCCGCGGCGCTGCCAGCTCGTGCCGATCAGCGCCATGATCTGGTCGCCGTCGACGATCTTGCCGCGCTCGTCGACGAGGATCAGCCGGTCGGCGTCGCCGTCGAGTGCGATGCCGAGATCGGCGCGCGTCTCGAGCACCTTGGCCTGCAGCGCGGCGGGGTCGGTCGAGCCGACGCGGTCGTTGACGTTGGTGCCGTCGGGGGTGACGCCGAGCACGATCGTCTCGGCGCCCAGCTCCCACAGCGCGGAGGGCGCGACATTGTAGGCTGCACCGTTGGCGCAATCGACCACCACCCGCATCCGGTCGAGGCGGAGATGATCCGGGAAGGTCGACTTGACCGCATGGATGTAGCGGCCGCGGGCGTCCTCGATCCGCCGCGCGCGGCCGATCGCCTCGGCGGGCGCGAGCCGTGCGGGCTTCTCGAGCGCGTCCTCGATCGCCGCCTCGTCCGCGTCGGAGAGCTTGTAGCCGTCGGGGCCGAACAGCTTGATGCCGTTGTCCTGATAGGGATTGTGGCTGGCCGAGATCATCACGCCGATGTCGGCGCGCATCGCGCGGGTCAGCATCGCCACCGCGGGCGTCGGCATCGGGCCGACCATCACCACGTCCATGCCGACCGAGGTGAAGCCCGCGACCAGAGCCGCCTCCATCATGTAGCCGGACAGCCGCGTGTCCTTGCCGATGACGACGCGATGGCGATGCTCGCCGCGCAGGAAATGCGCACCCGCCGCCTGGCCGACGCGCATCGCGAGTTCCGCGGTCATCGGCGGCTCGTTGGTCCGTCCGCGGATACCGTCGGTCCCAAAATATCTGCGCGCCATCGCGGCTCGTCCTCTTGGCAAAGTCTCGCAACGCGCTCTACGCGGAAGCGCGCAACTCCGCCAGCCGCGCGTCTCGCGGGGAGCCGG
>CAZZZX010000716.1:0-1785 GCA_964658585.1 uncultured Novosphingobium sp. | reverse complement strand
CTCGAGGTGGTCGTCGAGGACGATCAGGCCGAGCGCGTGGTCGAGGCGATCCAGCAGGCCGCGCAGACCGGCCGCATCGGCGACGGCAAGATCTTCGTGCTCCCCGTCGACACCGCGGTGCGCATCCGCACCGGCGAGCGCGACGGCAATGCGATCTGACTGAAGTGCCGGCTTAAACGACGTTCCAATCAGCGGGAAAGGGCAATTCCATGGCCAACAAGGCATCCGACGTCCTGAAGATGATCAAGGACAAGGAGATCCAGTGGGTGGATCTCCGCTTCACCGATCCGCGCGGCAAGTGGCAGCATCTGACGATGTGCCAGAGCGTGGTCGGCGAGGACGAGCTGAACGACGGCTTCATGTTCGACGGCTCGTCGATCGACGGCTGGAAGGCGATCAACGAATCCGACATGATCCTGATGCCCGATCTCGACGCGGTCTGGATCGATCCGTTCTCGGCGACGCCGATGATGATCCTGGTGTGCGACATCGTCGAACCCTCGACCGGCGAGCTCTATAGCCGCGATCCGCGCAGCACCGCCAAGCGCGCCGAGGCGTTCCTCAAGTCGACGGGCGTCGGCGACACCGTGTATGTCGGCCCCGAGGCCGAGTTCTTCATGTTCGACAACGTCCAGTTCGACACCAACTATGCCGGGTCGTACTTCAAGATCGACGATATCGAGCTGCCGACCAACACCGGCCGCGAATATGAGGGCGGCAACATGGGCCACCGCCCGCGCGCGAAGGGCGGCTATTTCCCGGTCGCCCCGGTCGACAGCGCGGTCGACATCCGCGGCGAGATGGTCTCGACGATGCTCGAGATGGGCCTGCCCTGCGACAAGCACCATCACGAGGTCGCGGCGTCGCAGCACGAGCTCGGCCTGACCTTCGGCACGCTGGTCACCACCGCGGACCGGATGCAGATCTACAAATATGTCGTCCACCAGGTCGCGCACGCCTATGGCAAGACCGCGACCTTCATGCCCAAGCCGATCAAGGAAGACAACGGCTCGGGGATGCACACCCACTTCTCGATCTGGAGCGGCAAGACGCCGCTGTTCGCGGGCGAGGGCTATGCCGGCCTGAGCGACATGTGCCTCTACTTCATCGGCGGCGTCATCAAGCACGCCAAGACGCTCAACGCCTTCACCAACCCGTCGACCAACAGCTACAAGCGGCTGGTGCCGGGCTACGAGGCGCCGGTGCTGCTGGCCTATTCCAGCCGCAACCGCTCGGCGTCGTGCCGCATTCCGTACGGTTCGGGCGCTAAGGCCAAGCGCGTCGAGATCCGCTTCCCCGACGCGATGGCCAATCCGTATCTCTGCTATGCGGCGATCCTGATGGCGGGGCTCGACGGGATCGAGAACAAGATCCATCCCGGCCCGGCGATGGACAAGAATCTGTACGACCTGCCGCCCGAGGAACTGGCGCAGGTGCCGACCGTGTGCGGCTCGCTCCGCGAGGCGCTCACCGCGCTGGCGAACGATCACGAGTTCCTCATCAAGGGCGGTGTGTTCACCGAGGACCAGATCGAAGCCTATGCCGAGATCAAGTGGGCCGAGGTGATGAAGTGGGAAATGACCCCCGCCCCGATCGAATACGACATGTATTACTCGGCCTGATCGCCACGATCGAACGATGCGGCGCCCGGGGGGAAACCTCCGGGCGTCGTCATGTCCGGACCATTGCGGCGGCGAGACGCGCGGCCTAGGGCGGTCGGCCTTCGGATGTATGGGACGACGGCGTGGCGGGTTCGGTTCGGACGGGTGGGATCATGCGCCAGCT
>CAZZZX010000715.1:0-1800 GCA_964658585.1 uncultured Novosphingobium sp. | reverse complement strand
GCCCGCCTCGCGCGCATTGTTCATCGCTTCGTACGCCATGCCCGCGGACATCGCGCCGTCGCCGATCACGGCGATCGCCTTGCCGGGCTTGCCCGCCAGCTTGTTGGCGACCGCGAAGCCCAGCGCCGCCGAGATCGAGGTCGACGAATGCGCCGCGCCGAACGGGTCGTACTGGCTCTCGGCACGCTGGGTGAAGCCCGACAGACCGCCGCCCTGGCGGAGCGTGCGGATGCGGTCGCGCCGGCCGGTGAGGATCTTGTGCGGATAGGCCTGGTGGCCGACATCCCAGATCAGCGTGTCGCGTGGGGTGTCGAACACGTAATGGATCGCGGTGGTCAGCTCGACCACGCCGAGCCCCGAACCGAGATGGCCGCCGGTCACGCCCACCGCGGCGATCATCTCGGCGCGCAGCTCGTCGGCGAGCTGGCGGAGCTGGCCGGGCTTGAGGCGGCGAAGCTGATCGGGCGTGTCGACGGTATCGAGCAGCGGGGTCGTCGGAAGTTTGGACACGAACAGTCTCTCCTGCGGACCCTGCCGCTTACGCCTAGACGGCGATGGTGTCGAACACCAGCAGCGGGAAGGCGTCAGTGATGCTCGACGGGGCGCGGACCTGTGGCGCAATCGGCACACCTGCCATGCACCTCGATCACCGGACGCTCGGGGCGAAAACCGGTCGCGGCGGCGGCGGTGCGCACGCGGTCGGCGATGGCGTCGTCGTCGACATGGAGCGTCCGTCCGCAATCGTCGCACACCAGGAAGATGCAGTCGTGGACGCAGCCCGGATGCGGATTGACGACATAGGCATTCGCGCTCTCGATGCGATGCGCGAGGTTGGAGGCGACGAACAGGTCGAGAATGCGATAGACGCTGTTGGCGGCGACGCGGCGATCCTGCGCACGCGACAGCCGGTCCGCGACGTCATAGGCCGAGGCCGGGCGGCCGAACCCCTCGAGACTGTCGAACACCGCGGCGCGCAGCTGCGTCCATTGCTCGCCGCGGGCCTCGAGCGACGCCCGCGCCGCGACCGCGAGCGCGGCGCCATGCTGGTGCGCGTGATCGTGACGCGATCGCGCGGCGACGGGTCCGGATGTCTCCATGGCGGCTCAATTAGGGGTGGGCGTGTGCGCCCGCAAGGCGCTGCGGACGGGCGTTGAGCCGGTGCGCGCCCGCAAGCAGCAGCACGCCCGCCATCGTGCAGCCGATCTCGCCAAGGCCGTGCGACAGGGCAAGGCCCATGCCCATCAGCGCCAGCCCGGCCGCGCCGATCGCGAGCGGCCGTGGATCGCGATGCAACGCGAAGCCGCGGCCGAGTGCGATCGCGCCGAGCAGCATCGCGACGGTGAAGCCGATCTCGTGCCACGCCGGATTGGCGAGCGCCGCACCCGCGCTGGCGAGCATCGCGGCGAGCAGCACGGTCGCGACGCAATGCACCAGGCACAGGCTCGACAGCGCGATGGCGGCGCGATCGAGCGCGCCGATGCGGCGGCGTTCGCTGTGCGCGAGGTTGATGCGGGTGGCCATGGCGGCGCATATGGCAGCGCGCTCCGGATGTTACAATATCTCATTGCGCGCGTGGTCGGGGTTGCGTCGCGCCGGACGCGATGCGACGCGGCGCCATGGCGATGGACGATCGTACCGACCTGCTGGTCATGGGGATGCCGCGATCGGGCACGACGCTGCTCGCGGCGCTGATCGACTCCGCGCCCGATGCGGTGTGCCTGTCCGAACCGCCGTTGCCGCGCGCGTTCAGCGTGATCGAGGCCGGGCGTTTCGCCGAACTGCTCGTCGAGGATGTCGCCG
>CAZZZX010000714.1:643-1806 GCA_964658585.1 uncultured Novosphingobium sp. | reverse complement strand
CTGCGTGGCGAGCGCGGCGGCGACGCGCTCGACGAGGAAGTCGGCATAGGCCGCGTCGTCGACATGCTGGAGCTGGCAGCCGCCGCAGGCCGGGAAATGACGGCAAGGCGGTGTCCGATGGTGTGGCCCGGCGACGATCGTGCCGTCCGCGGCGATGGTGTCGCCCGGTGCCGCGAGCGGGATCGCACGCCCGTCGGCGGTCATGCCGTCGCCGCGCGCGGCCAGGCGGACGATGGCGCTCACAGACAGGCGGCGGCGACGCCGCGCAGCGCCTCGACGAGATCGTCCGCGATCAGCAGCGGCCCCGCGGCCCGCGCGGCCTCGGCATGGAGCCAGACCGCGGCCTGCGCCGCGGCGAACGGATCGTCGTGCTGCGCCAGCATCGTCCCGAGGATGCCCGACAGCACGTCCCCTGTCCCCGCACTCGCCAACCAGGCGGGCGCAGGCGGATCGATCGCGGCGCGGCCATCGGAATGCGCGACCACCGTCGCCGCGCCCTTGAGCAGCAGGATCGCGCCCGTCGCCGCCGCGCCCGCGAGCGCCTTGTCGAGCGCGTTTCCGTGCGCATCGGGGAACAGCCGCGCGAATTCGCCCATGTGCGGCGTCAGCACCGCCGGCGCGGTTCGCGTCCGCAACCGGTCGAGGCCATGGCGGCCGAGCAGGTTGAGCGCATCCGCATCGACGACCAGCGGATGCGCGCTGTCGAACGCGCGGTCGAGCCGGTGCCACGCATCGTCCGACGTCCCCAGCCCCGGCCCGACCACCAGCGCCCCGATCCGCCTGTCGTCGAGCGCCGCATCGTCCCAGGCGCGACGGACGAGCGCATGTGGCGGTACATTGCCCTCGGCGCCGAGCAGCTCGACATAGCCGGCGCCGGCGCGCTGCGCGGCGAGCGCGGACAGCAGCGAAGCGCCCGGCATCGCGCCTGCCATCACGGTCACCTTGCCGCGGCGATATTTGTCGCTCTCGAACCCCGGACGGACGAGACGCGGCCTCGCAATCTCGCAGATCGCGGCGTCGGCCGCGAGACCGATCTCGGCGACCACCACATCGCCGCACAGCGCCATCGCCGGCATCAGCCGATGCGCGCGCTTGAGCGCGCCGAGCGAGACGGTGAGATCGGCAGCCGGCGGTGCGCTCAGCACGGCACCATCGTCGGTGCC
>CAZZZX010000714.1:0-633 GCA_964658585.1 uncultured Novosphingobium sp. | reverse complement strand
CGACCGCGACGCGTGCCCGCGCCGCCGCGGCGAGACGGCGTGCAGGTGCGGCGACCGCTTCGTCGAGCCCGCGCGTCAGCCCGGTCCCGAACAGCGCGTCCACCACCATCGCGGCGGGCTCGGCGGCAGGGAGCGGCGTCACCGCATCGCCCCATGCGCCACGCGCCGCGCGCGCCGCATCGCTTTTCGGCTCGGCGCTCGCACAGACGCGGACGATGACGCCGCGCTCGCGCAGACGGGTAGCGACGACATAGCCGTCGCCGCCATTGTTGCCGGGCCCGCACATCACCAGCGTCTCGAGCGGACCGAAGCGATCCCACGCGATATCCGCCACCGCGCGGCCGGCACGCGTCATCAATGCCTCGACCGAGACGCCGCGCGCGAACACCGCCGCCTCGGCGGCACGCGTCTCGTCGGCGGTGAGGATCGGCCTGCCCTGCGCACTCATCGCGCGGGCAGCGCCTGGCCCTTGACGGTCGCCGGCAGACGGTAGCGGTCGTCGCCGACCGCGACCTCGATCGTCGCCGGATCGATCACCGAGACCACCGCCTCCTGCGCGCCGTCCGCGGTCACCACGCCGCGCCCGTCGGTCGCGACCAGCAGCTTGCGGAAGCCGCCGTCGGGGTGATGCAT
>CAZZZX010000713.1:0-1808 GCA_964658585.1 uncultured Novosphingobium sp. | reverse complement strand
TCGAGAATGACGACATCAAGATCCGCGATCTGCCGCCCGTGCTGCAGCAGCAGATCGCCAACATGTCGATCGGCCAGTCGACGACGCCGTTCGGATCGGTCGAGGAGGGTGTGCGCGTGCTGGTGCTGTGCGGCCGCGACGATCCCGAGGAGGCGCACGCGCCGAGCTTCGATGCGGTCTACAACCAGATGCAGCAGGAGCGCATCGATCTGCGTGCGCGCCGCTACCTGCGCGATCTGCGCCGCGACGCGGTGATCGAATACCGATGAGCGTGCCGCGACCGGCCCTGCTCGCCGTGTCGATGGGGGATCCGGCCGGTATCGGCCCCGAATGCATCGCCAAGGCGTGGGAGCGGCGGCACGAGGCGGCGCTCGTTCCGTTCTTCGCGGTCGGCGACTGCCGCGCGATCACCGCCGTCTGGGACGGGCCGATCGTACGCATCGGCAATCCGGACGAGACCGCCGCGCATTTCGCGGACGCGCTGCCGATCATCGAGGTCGAGGATGCCGGCGATATCATCCCCGGCCAGCCCAACATGCCGGGTGCCCGCTGCGCGATCGCCGCACTCGAGATCGCGGTCGGGCTGACGCGATCGGGCGCCGCGACCGCGATCGTCACCGGGCCGGTCGCCAAGGCCGAACTCTATGCGATCGGCTTCACCCATTCGGGCCAGACCGAGTTCGTCGCCGAACGCTGCGGCGTCGCCTCCGAGAATGTCGCGATGATGCTCGCCGGCCCCGATCTGAGGACGGTGTGCGTGACCACGCACGTCCCGCTGTCGAGCGTCGCCGCGATGCTCAGCATCGAGCTCGTCGTCGCGCGCGCGCGCGTGACCGCACGCGGGCTGCAGCGCGATTTCGGGATCGAGCGGCCGCGCATCGCGCTCGCCGGCTTCAACCCCCATGCCGGCGAGGGTGGCGCGCTGGGACGCGAGGAGATCGACATCCTGATCCCCGCGGTCGAGCTCCTGCGCGACGAGGGGATCGACATCGTCGGGCCGCTGGCGGCCGACACCATGTTCCATCCACGTGCGCGCGCGCGATACGACGCGGCGCTGTGCACCTATCACGACCAGGCGCTGATCCCGCTCAAGACGCTGCATTTCGACGACGGCGTCAACATGACGCTGGGCCTGCCGATCGTCCGCGTCGCGCCCGATCACGGCACCGCGTTCGAGATCGCGGGGACCGGCGGCGCCAATCCCGGCGCCACCATCGCCGCGCTGCGCATGGCCGCGCAGGCGGCGGAGCGCCGCGCCCAGTCGGCGTGATGTCGGGCGAGTACCGCGAGGACAGGATTTCTACGCGCCCGCATCGTCACCCGGGACACGTGGCTGCGTCGGCGTGAGCGCCTGGATAGACACCCTCCCCCCGCTGCGCGAGGTCATCGCCCGGCACGGCCTGTCCGCCTCGAAGGCGCTCGGCCAGAACTTCCTGCTCGACGGCCAGTTGCTCGATCGCATCGCGCGCGCGGCGGGCGATCTCGACGGGCGTACCGTGTTCGAGGTCGGCCCCGGCCCCGGCGGCCTGACCCGCGCGCTGCTCCGCGCCGGCGCGCGCGTGGTCGCGGTCGAGCGCGACGGGCGCTGCCTGCCCGCGCTGGCCGAGATCGCCGAGGCCGCCCCGGGCAAGCTGACCGTGATCGAGGGCGACGCGATGGCGGTCGATGCGCGGGCGCTCGCGGGCGACGGCGCGGCGATCGTCGCCAACCTGCCCTACAATGTCGGCACCGCGCTGCTGGTACGCTGGCTCGAGCCGACACGCTGGCCGCCCTGGTGGTCGTCGCTGACGTTGATGTTCCAGCGCGAG
>CAZZZX010000712.1:0-1812 GCA_964658585.1 uncultured Novosphingobium sp. | reverse complement strand
TCGCGGTGCGTCCGGTCACCGACGGACCGGACGCCGCGCTCGAGACCGAACCCGACATCGCGATCGAGACGGTGCTGCCGGGCGACCGCGTCTTCACGCATGGCACGCAGGATTACGCGCTGGCGCGCACAGGAGAGAGAGCATGACAGATCCCGTCCCCGTCCCCCGGAATCCGCTCGGTCTCAACGGTTTCGAGTTCGTCGAATTCACGTCGCCCGATCCGCTCGCCATGGCGGCGCAGTTCGAGCTGCTCGGTTTCGTCGCCTCGCATCGCCACCCGACCAAGAACATCACGCGCTACGTCCAGGGGCGCATCAACCTGATGCTCAATCGCGATGCCGACGGACGCGTCGCCGCCTTCCGCGGCGAGCATGGTCCGTCCGCCAGCGCGATGGCGTTCCGCGTCGCCGATCCGGTCGCGGCGATGGACTGGGCGCTCGCCAACGGCGCCAAGCCGACGATCGAGGACGATACCGTCATCCAGGGCATCGGTGGTTCGTACCTCTATTTCGTCAGGGACGGCGCCGATCTCTATGCCGACTGGGCGGAGCTGCCGGGCTGGCGCGAGCGGGCCGCGGCGAATTCGGTCGGGCTCGATCTGCTCGATCACCTGACCCACAACGTCAAGCGCGGCCAGATGCGGGTGTGGTCCGAATTCTATCGCACGCTGTTCGGTTTCGAGGAGCAGAAATATTTCGATATCAAGGGCAAGGCGACCGGCCTGTTCAGCCAGGCGATGATCGCGCCGGATCAGGCCATCCGCATCCCCCTGAACGAGAGCCAGGACGACAAGAGCCAGATCGAGGAGTTCATCCGCGAATATAATGGCGAGGGCATCCAGCACCTCGCGCTGACCACCGAGGATATCCACGGCACGGTCGAGAAGCTGCGCGCGCGGGGCGTCAGGCTCCAGGATACGATCGAGACCTATTACGAGCTGGTCGACAAGCGCGTCCCCGATCATGGCGAGGACGTCGCCCGGCTCCGGCAGAATCGCATCCTGATCGACGGTTCGACCGAAGAGGGCATTTTGCTGCAGATCTTCACCGAGACGATGTTCGGCCCGATCTTCTTCGAGATCATCCAGCGCAAGGGCAATCAGGGCTTCGGCAACGGCAATTTCCAGGCGCTGTACGAATCGATCGAGCTCGACCAGATCAGACGCGGCGTCATCACGGTGGACGCGTGACGGAAAATTCTAATCCCACTCTCTCTCGCGAAGGCGGGAGCGGGTCGGCGGCCTATCTCAGCGGCTTCGGCAACCATCACGCGACCGAGGCCGTCCCCGGCGCGCTTCCGGTCGGCCGCAATTCCCCGCAGCGGCCGCCCTTCGGTCTCTATGCCGAGCAGTTGTCGGGCACCGCCTTCACCGCGCCGCGCCCGGAAAACCGCCGCTCCTGGCTCTATCGGATGCGACCGACCGCGCAGCATCCGCCGTTCGCACGCTATGCCGGCGCACCGCGTTTCGCGCCCGGCAACGATCGCGCGCCGCTGGCGCCCAACCGGCTGCGCTGGGGGCCGACGAGCGACCCCGTACCCGGCACCGACCTGATCGACGGCATGACGACGATGCTGACCAACCGAGATCCCGCCGATCTCGAGGGCGTCGCGATCCATCTCTATGCCGCCAACCGCTCGATGGAGCGTCTCCGACAGTCGGAGCACGATCAACCGGCGCCAGGGTAAGCGGAGCCAGCAGCCAATGACGCACAAGGCCATGCTGATCGACTTGCGGTAGCACGGCGGGTTCGCCCCGATCGCCCGGCCGAATGATCAAATTGGCGAACACCGCTGGCCCCTTGACGGCAATGC
>CAZZZX010000711.1:0-1815 GCA_964658585.1 uncultured Novosphingobium sp. | reverse complement strand
GGCGAAACGGCTGCGCTGCTCGATGTCGCCATTATAGCCATCGGCGCGCGTGTTGCTGACCGGCCAGAAGAACTGGTCGACCAGATAGCCGTGCGCGCCATGGATCTCGACCCCGTCCATGCCGATCCGGCGAGCCGAGACCGCGGCCTCGACGAACGCCTCGATCACGTCGGCTATGTCTGCGTCGGTCATCGCGCGCGTCGGCTCGTGGCCATCGGGCAGATACGCGCCCGGGCCGATCGAGGGCGCGTCGGGATTGAGCGTCAGCGACGGGCGGCGGCCGAGACCGGCGTGCCAGAGCTGCGCGAAGATCTTCGCGCCCTCGGCATGGACCGCATCCGCGACCCGTTTCCAGACATCCAGCGCGGCGCCGTGGAAATCGGGGATGTCCTTGCCCTGATGCGCGACGGGATGCGGCGGCGCCACACCTTCCGTCACGATCAGGCCGACCCCGCCCGCCGCGCGGCGGGCATAATAGGCCGGCGTCGCCGGATCGGGAATACCGGCGGGCGCGAACGAGCGCGTCATCGCCGACATCGCCAACCGGTTGGGCAGTATGATCTGGCCGGTGTCGAGCGGCGCGAACAGCGGCTCGATCGAGAAATCCGCCGGCAGCGGGGCCGTCATGCGACGTCCGCCATCAGCTGCCGCTCCTCCGCGCGACGCGAGGTGCCGAGCGCCGCCATCAGATGCGCACGCTTGAGGAACAGGTGCGCGTCGCATTCGGCGGTAAAGCCCATGCCGCCATGGATCTGCACGTTCGCCCTGGCATTGGCCAGCGCCGCGTTCGACGCGAGCCAGCGCGCGGCGGCGATCTCGCGGTCGTCGTCATTGCCCCGGCCGAGCGTCACCGCGGCATAGCGGACCTGGGCGTCGGCGGCGGCCGAACGCACCGCCATGTCAGCGCACATATGCTTGATCGCCTGGAACGCACCGATCGGCTGACCGAACTGCTCGCGTGTCTTGGCGTAATCGACCGCCATGTCGGTCGCCGCCTGCGCGACTCCCGCCTGATAGGCGGCCAGCAGCAGCGCCACGCGCCGCGCCTCGGGCGAGTCCTCCGGTATCGCCGGCACCGCGGATGCGATGTCGAGGGCGATCGTCTCGTCCATGGGCGCCAGCCTCTGCCATTCGCCGAACGCCGACGCCGCCACCAGCGCCGCGCCGCTCGCGCCGGCAAGGACGGCCAGCGCCGTCCCTTCCCCGTCGATGCGATGCGCCGCGCCGGACAATGTCGTCGTCGCGAAGGCCGCGCGCAGCGTCCCGGTCGTCACCCCCTCGCGTTGCGCGTCCGTCGCGAGATGCGCGGCCGCCATCTGCGCGAGCACGCTCAACGACACGAGGTGCGCCCCGAGCGCGCGTGCGGCGAGCACTTCCTCGGGCAGGCCATAGCCGATGCCCCCCTTCTCGTCGGGAAGGCCAAGCCCGAACAGGCCGAGCCCGGCAAGGTCGTCCCATGCTGCGCGCTCCGCCCCGCCGCCATGAGCGCGCACCTCGCGCAGCCGCGCGACCGGCAGTCGATCGGCCAGCACTCCGCTGACGCTCTGCGCGATGAGGCTCTGATCCTCGGTGGGTTCGAGATCGACGATCATGCCGCGCGCGGTCCTCTCGGCAGGCCGAGGACGCGCTCGCCGATCGCGTTCCTGCGGACTTCGGACGTGCCGCCGCCGATCGCCCATTTGAACGATTCGAGATAATGCAGCGGAAGATCATGACCGTCGCGGCGGACCAGCGCGTCGGCGCCGAGCAGCTCGACCGCGGCGCCGTGGACGCGGCGGCTCAACTCTCCGAAATAGAGTGCGACGATATTGCCCT
>CAZZZX010000710.1:0-1823 GCA_964658585.1 uncultured Novosphingobium sp. | reverse complement strand
ACGCCGGGCTTCACCTGGCCGACGCGAGTCTGAATCACCGGGCCGCCGGACGCGGTGGCGTTGCCAGAGGTCAGGCCCTGGATATCTACCGCAAGCCGGCGCGGCCCGTCGAGCAGCAGGCCCGAAACGCCGACGATCGCCGAATCGAACGCCAGCGTGATTGCGTTGCCGTCCACCGACACCGCGTTGATGGAGCTCGCCTGCGCCGCCGTGATCGGCGCGCCGAGCAAAGCCCCGAGAAGGCCCAGTCTGACGGCGGCGCCCAAAACCGCGCGGCGCGCCGGAAAAACGCATTGCATGAGCCCGTTGATCCCCAACAGCGCTCCCCCGGCTCCCTGACTAAGGTGGAGCGCCTGTCTTTAGGGTGAACCGGCACGGTTGACACGTCAGTAACCAAGCGACGGGCCGTGTTCAGGCGGCGGCAGGCGACGCCGGAATAATACTTTTGAGGGGTGTCTCGGGGTCGGAAAGCAGCTGCGGATCGGCCGCGACTCGGCCGACGACCAGCGCCTTGCCCTGCACATAGTCCTTGACCGCATTGACGCAGTCGAGCGCCACGACATGGCCCTGCTTGAGATACACGATCGAGAAGGAGCGGCTGGCGATGTCGCCGCGCGTCACGGTCGCATCATGGCCCGACGAGAGCCCTACGGTCTGCAGGCGCAGGTCGTACTGGTTGGACCAGAACCACGGCACCGAATTGTAGGGCTCCTCGTCGCCGGTGATCGCGCGGGCGACGGTGGTGGCGAGGTCGTTGGCGTTCTGGACGGATTCGAGCCGGATCGGCAGACCCTCGGCAAAAGCGTTGGCGTGCATCGCGCAGTCGCCGATCGCGAAGATGTGGGGGAGCGAGGTGCGGCCATGCTCGTCCACCGCGACGCCGTTGCCCGCGCGCGCGCCGGCCGCGACCAGCGGCTCGACCGCGGGGACGATGCCGATGCCCACGATCACCATCTCGGCCTCGACGATCTCGCCGTCCGCCAAGCGCACGCCGGCGACGCGGCCATCCGTCTCCTCGATGCACTCGACCTTCACGCCGAGCCGGACATCGACGCCATGCGCGCGATGTTCGGCCTCGTAGAAGCGCGACAGCGGCTCACCGGCGACGCGCGCGAGCACGCGATCGAGCGCTTCGAGCACGGTGACCTGCTTGCCGAGCTTGGCCAGCACGGCGGCCGCCTCCAGCCCGATATAGCCGCCGCCGATCACCGCGACGCGGGTGGTCGTCGCGAGCTCGTCCATCATCTTGTCGACATCGGCGCGGGTGCGCACCGAATGGACGCCGATCAGATCGTGTCCGGTGCAGGTGAGCTTGCGGGCGTGCCCGCCGGTCGCCCAGATCAGCTCGCCATAGCCGATCGTCTCGCCGGCTTCGGTGGTGACGCTGTGGGTATCGGGATCGACGGTCACGACGCGCTGGCCGGTCAGCATCGCCACGTCGCGCTCCTCCCAGAATGCGGCGGGGCGGATCAGGATGCGCTCGAACGTCTTCTCGCCCGAGAAATAGTCCTTGGAGAGCGGCGGGCGTTCATAGGGGATCTCGGGCTCTTCGCCGATGATCGCGATCGTGCCCGCGAACTTGCGCTGGCGCAGCGCGATCGCCGCCTGCGCGCCGCCATGCCCGGCCCCCACGATCAGAACGTCGTACTTGTTTCCCACCCGTCTCTCTCCCTCGTCCTCGCTGGTTCCCTAGGGGAATGCCCGCGATTCTGGCACCCAGTAATTGTTCGGCAAGGATCAGCCGGGCTTTGTGCCGCGCGCCTCTTCCCCAATAGGATTTCGCCTGTCATCGTAGCGACGATGATCATCGCAGCCTTGCCATC
>CAZZZX010000709.1:999-1828 GCA_964658585.1 uncultured Novosphingobium sp. | reverse complement strand
ATCGCCTCGACGGGTGCGCGCGGCGTGCCGTAGCGATGATCGAAGACATGCGCCCATTCGAGGAAGGCGTCGGCCGCGACCATCTCGCGGAACGTCGCCAGATCGACGAAGTGATAATCGCCGCCATCGACCTCGCCCGGGCGCATCGGGCGCGTCGTCGCCGAGATCGACGGGCGGATCGAGCCGTCCGCCTCGAGCAGCTTGCGCGCGATCGTCGACTTGCCCGCGCCCGATGGCGAGGAGATCACGAACAGCAGGCCGCGGCGCTGCGTCTCGGTGTCGTGCGGGCGCCGGCGGCTGTCGGTCGCGGCATCGTCGGCTTCGGCCATGGCCGCTTCTGGCGATGGCGGCGCGCGCCGTCAATGCCGCCGCGCGCTCGTTAACCCGGCGATAACCATAGGCGCATAGCGTGCCGCGATGCGCGAACCCGTGCCCGATCACCGCCCCGCCCCCCGCCCCGTCCGCGTGATGGCGGTGGCGGCGGCCTATCTCATCGCCGCAATCATCGGCCTCGCCTCGACACAGGATACCAACGGGCTCGCCGCGCTGCGGCCATCGGACGCGATTCTGCTCGCGGCGCTGCTGCTGCGTCCGCGGGCGACGGCACGGCTGATCGGGTGGTGCGGATGCGCCGCCTTCGCCGCGATGCTGTGGTTCGGCGCGTCGCCGCTGTCGAGCCTGTGGTTCACGATCGCGGGTTCCGTCGGCGTGCTCGCGGGGGCCGCGCTCGGCGCGCGGATCGGTGTCGGTCCGTGCGGATTCGATCGGCCGGCCGAGGTAATGCGTTTCTGCGTGGTCGCGATCGTCGCGGCGACGGTCGGTGCGACGA
>CAZZZX010000709.1:0-989 GCA_964658585.1 uncultured Novosphingobium sp. | reverse complement strand
CGGCCTTGCCGGCGATTGGCCGGCGAGCCTGCGCGCGGCGCTCCCCGCCTTCGCCGAACTGGGGCCGGGCAGCGGCATCTGGCTGGCGTGGTTCCTGTCCAACCTGCTCGGGATGCTGGTGCTGACCCCGCTCGGGCTGATGCTCGCCTGGGCGCGACAGCCGGGCCGGGCGCGCGGCATCGCGCGGCCCGGCGAGGCGGCGGCGCTGCTCGTGCTGGTCGCGATGACCGCAGGCGCGGTGTTCTTCCAGTCGCGCTTTCCGCTGCTGTTCCTGCCGGTCGCGCCGATGATGGCGGTCGCCTATCGCATCGGGCCGACCGGGACCGCGGCCGGCATCATCGTGGTCGCCGCGATCGGAACGCTGGCGACGCTGTCCGGGGTCGGGCCGGTCGCGCTCGCGAGCGGATCGATCGCGGTCCATGTCCATTTCCTGCAATTCTATCTGGCGACCCTGTTCGCGATCTGCCTGCCGATGGCGGCGGCGCTGGCGCACCGCAACCGCCTCGCCGGCATCGTGCGCGAAAGCGAGGCACGCCACCGTCGCATCGTCGAACGCGCGCACACCGTGATCTTCGAGACCGATACCGCGGGCCGCTGGACCTACCTCAACCCGACCTGGACCGCGCTGACCGGCCGCGAGGTCGCGGTGAGCCTGGGCGTGTCGGTTCTCGCCGCGGCGCTGACCGAGGATCGCCGCGCGCTGATCGCCGCGCTGCGCCGGTTGCGTGGCGACGGGGCGGTCGAGGTCGTGCACGAGCTGCGCTATCGCGGCGCGGACGGTGCGGTGCGCTGGGCGCACGTCGCGATCTTCCCGATGCGCGATGCCGACGGCGTCGCGACCCCGGCCAAGTCGGATATTACCAGCCGTCAGGAGTTCGGGGACTGCTACGTCCATGTGGAGTTTCGCTGTGCCGTGGATGCGAACGGCAAAGAGATCGGCCACGGCAACAGCGGCGGGATCGTACGGCCGAGGCGGGCCGCCCACATCC
>CAZZZX010000708.1:0-1829 GCA_964658585.1 uncultured Novosphingobium sp. | reverse complement strand
ATCCTCGCGCGCGGCCGGCCGATGACGATCTTCCTTGAATTCGCGGCGATCCGCTATGCCGATCCCGCCGCCTTCCTCGCCGGCATCGCGGCGCACGGCTTCTCGCTCGCGGTGATCGAGCTATCGGGCGAATGGCGCGAGATGAACGCCGCGACGCTGCTCGAGCGGCCCGGCAACATCGACCAGATGCTGCTGCTGCGACGGTGACGAGACGATCTAATAATCCTTGGAGACCCGCACGTTGACGCTCTGTCGGCCGATCGTCGAGATGGTCGAGAGCAGCGACAGCCAGCGCGTCACCTGGAACTCGAGGCGGGTCGCCGAATAGCCCTGGCCGTCGGTGACGAGCTCGACATAGGTCTTGCGGCCGATATATTTTCCCGCCGCGATCGAGGTCTTCTGACCGGTGGTGACGTCCGCGCTCTCGATCCTGAGCCGGTCGAGATGCGCGACGCGGCGGACCGCGTTGATCGGATCGAGGCTGCCCCTGGCGCCACCGGTACGCAGCGAATTGACCGCGGCGGCGAGCTGCAGCGCCTCGGGGGCGGACAGGTTGGCGATCGTCGTGCCGAACAGGAGGCGCGAGAGCAGCTCGTCCTCGGGCAGCGCGGGAGTGCTGGTGAAATCGAGCTCGGGCCTGGTGCCGGTCCCGGTAACGCGGATGTTCGCCGACAATCCCTGGATATTGGCGTCCGCGACCAGATCGAGCGCGGGATCGACCGGCTGGGTGCCGGTGAAGCGGATGATCCCGCGGCTGAGATCGAAGCGACGCCCCGCGAACTGGTAGTTGCCGCGCACCAGATCGGCGCGGCCGGTGATCGCGGGATTGTCGACCGGGCCCTTGATCGCCAGCTTGGTGCGCCACTCGCTGTCGAGCCCGAGCCCGCGCACGAACAGTGCGTTGGGCGCATCGACATGCAGGTCGAGCGTCCAGGGTTCGGGGGGTGCGGCGACCTCGACATCGGCGGGGCGGTTGATCTCGGTGACGGCGAGGTGCGGCACGCCCGATGCCGCCGCCTGGCCGAACCGGTAGCTCGAGCGATCGAGCGTCACCGAGCCGGCGATGGTGCCCCCCGACCCGTCCGACCGCAGCGTCAGCGGACCCGTGACGGTCGCGCCGATATCGTCGCGGGCGAGCAGGATCGCCTGTTTCGCGTCGAGCGCGATGTCGATGCCGAGGCCGTGCGCGGCGGCGAAATCGAACGCGGCGCGGCCGGTCAGCGTGCCGCTCTTGCGGGTCGTGCCCGAGAACCGGTCGACCACCAGCCGCGATCCGTCGAACCGGCCGGTCGCGTGGATGCCCTCGATCACGGTGCCGAGCGTCGCGCTTTCCAGCCGCAGCGCGGCGGTGGCGAGCGAGCCCTTGATGATCGGCCGGTCGACGCTCCCGCCGACATCCGCGCCGACCGCGATCGGGCCGGACAGGTCGATCGTCTCGATCCCGGTCAGCCGCCACAGCGTATCGGCGGGGCCGGTATAACGCAGCTGCCCGAACACCGCGGCGCGGGCGAGCCGATCGGCGAGCGTGCCGGCGGCGGGCAGCGGGCCGAGCGCGGCCTGGGCGCGGCCGATCGTCTGGCCGTTGCTCGACGCGATCGCGCGCAGCGCCGCGCGATCGCCCTGCAACAGCGCATCGACGCCCATGTCGACCGGGGTCGAGGAGAGCACCAGCCCGGCGCGGCTCAGCCCGCGGACGCGCAGCGTCGCGCGCCCGGCGGGCAGTGCGGTCGGGCCGGCGCGCGAATAGGTCAGCCGCCCGGTCGCGGCGCCGCTCAGGCCGAGCCCTGGCCTGACGATGTCGAGCACGGTCAGCGGGACATCCGCGAGAC
>CAZZZX010000707.1:911-1830 GCA_964658585.1 uncultured Novosphingobium sp. | reverse complement strand
GCCAGTCGCGCGCGCCGGCGGCAAGCGCGGCGATGCGCGCGGGATAATCGACCGGACGGCGATTGTCGGGATCGACCAGCGAGAAGTCCCAGAATTCGCGCCCCTGAAAGAGGTCGGGAACGCCGGGCACGGTACAGCGCAAGGCGGTCTGCACCAGCCCCTTGGCGCAGCCCGCCGGCGCCAGTTCGGCGACGAGTTCGGCCGCCTCGGCCGCGAACACCGCGTCGGGGACGAGCAGCGAGCGCAGATATTCCTCGGCGGCGGCCTCGTAATCCGCGTCCGGGCTCGCCCAGGACGAGCGAAGCTTGGCTTCGCGGAGCGCCTTTTGCTGCCAACCCGCCAGCCGGTCCGCGAATGCGGTCAGTCCCTGGGCATCGTCCGCGGCCAGCGCCAGCGGCCATGCGCCGACGATCGTCTGGTGGAGCATGTCGGCATCGCCGCGGTCGATCGTCGGCGGTGCCGAAAACGCCCAGCGCCGCGCGAAGGCGGCCCAGCGCCCAGGCCGCTCAGAGATCACCGCCAACCGGCAGCGGACATCCTCGCCGCGCTTGTGGTCGTGGGTGGCGGTGGCGAGCATCGCATGGGGATGATGCTCGGCGCGGGCGAGCACGGCGCGGCCGAACAGCCGTCCACCGGTCCCGAACCGGTCGGGATCGGAGCCGACATCGCTGCCCGAGAGCAGCCGGCCATAGCGATAGAAGGCGGTGTCCTCGACCGCCTTGGCGGCGATCGGGGCGGATAGCTGCTGGAAGCGGCGCACCGCGTCCGCGCGCAACGCCCCGTCGCCCGGCCCCTCGCCCGCCAGCCAGTCGCCGATCCGCGCGACGAGATCGGCGTCGTCCGGCCCGGCGAGCGCCTGCGCGCGCGCCACCGCGGCATCGCGCAGCGGCGCGTCCTGCGCGGGGGCGGTGTCGCCCGT
>CAZZZX010000707.1:0-901 GCA_964658585.1 uncultured Novosphingobium sp. | reverse complement strand
AGAAACACGCGATCAGAGCGGCGATCGCGCGGCGCAGCGCGGCGAGCGGCATGTCGCGGGTCGCGAGATCGGAGAGCGCGACCTTGCGGAACGCGCCCGCGACCTGATCGAGCTGGCCAGCAAAGGTGCGCGACAGCACCTCCTGGCGTGCCGCCAGCTCCTCGGGCGGGAAATCGGCGGAGCGGCCGGAGATATCGTGCCATAGCGCGCCGAGTTCATCGACCGATGCCGGATCGTGGATCAGCGTGGCGATGTCGTTCATGAAGTCGTAGCCGCTGGTGCCGTCGGTCCCCCAGTCGGGATCGAGCGGCTCGCCCGCGGCGAGGATCTTCTCGACGACCAGATAGGGCGGCCCCGGATCGGCGTCGGCGGGGCGCCACTCGCCTGCCGCCTCGAGCCGGCCGCGCAGCCGGCGGCAATAGCCGGCGGGATCGGCGAGCCCGTCGACATGATCGACGCGCACCCCGTCGATCAGGCCCTGCGCATAGAGCCTGAGCGGCAGCGCGTGGACCGCGTCGAACACGTCCTCGCGCTCCACCCGGATACCGGCCAGTTCGGTGATGTCGAAGAAGCGCCGCCAGTTGATCGCGTCGTTGGCGGTCTTCCACCACGCCAGCCGCCAGTGCTGGCGCTCGCAGAGCTGGTGCAGCGCCACAGGATCGACGACGGCGGCGGGATCGATGCCCTGATCCTCGGGCCGCAGCGGGAAGACGTGCGAACCATAGGCGACCAGCGCCAGCCGCCCGTCGACCGGCTCGACCACCAGATCGCCCGACGCCAGCGCCTCGGCATAGGGCGTGCCGAGGAACGGCGCGAGGATCCTGCCGTCGGTCAGCGGATCGTCGGTGCGCCAGTCGATATCGAACCATTGCGCATACCGGCTACCCTCGCCATTCGCGAG
>CAZZZX010000706.1:0-1835 GCA_964658585.1 uncultured Novosphingobium sp. | reverse complement strand
CGCCATACCGGTGCGCACCGCCTGACGGATGCACTCGGCGTTGGGCGTGGGCAGCATCCCCGGCATCGCTGCGTCGATCAGGCTGACCTGGCTGTTGGGCTCGGCCCCGAACGCGGTCGCGGCGCCCGAGAACAGCTTGGCGTTGGACGTGATCTGGGCATGGACCTCGAGGCCGATCACGACCTCCCACTCGCCGGTCATGCCCTGGATGCGGTAATCGGTCATTCTCGTTCGCCTTGGCAGAAATCGGTTCGCGCGGCTGAGCTCGAAACGAACGGTCGGGGAGACACTACCACCACATGCCCGGACGCGCGACGAAGCCCGCGCGCTGCTCGATCGCCAGACCCGCATTCAGCACGCCCTGCTCGTCGAGCGCGCGCCCGATGATCTGGAGGCCGAGCGGCAGCCCCTGCGCATCGAGCCCGCCCGGCACCGACATCGCGGGTAGTCCGGCGAGCGACGACGGCACGGTGAACACGTCGTTGAGATACATCGCGATCGGGTCTGCCGATTTCTCGCCGAGCCCGAACGCGGCGCTCGGTGCGGTCGGCGTCAGCAGCACGTCGCACTGCTCGAACACCTGCTCGAAATCGCGGACGATCAGCGAGCGGACTTTCTGCGCCTTGGTGAAATAGGCGTCGTAGAACCCCGCCGACAGCACATAGGTGCCGATCATGATCCGCCGCTTGACCTCGGCGCCGAACCCCGCCGCGCGGGTCGCGGCGTACATGTCCTGCAGCCCCGCGCCGTCGGGCAGGTCGCGCAGCCCGTAGCGCACTCCGTCGTAGCGTGCGAGGTTGGACGAGGCTTCGGCGGGCGCGATGATGTAATAGGTCGGCAGCGCGTATCGGGTGTGCGGCAGCGACACCTCGACCACGGTCGCGCCCGCATCCTTGAGCCAGGCGATGCCCTGCTCCCACAGCGCGTCGATCTCGGGCGGCATCCCGTCGACGCGATATTCCCTGGGGATGCCGACGCGCTTGCCGGTCAGATCGGCCGACAGGCCCTTCTCCCAAGCCGGCACCGGCAGATCTAGCGAGGTCGCGTCGCGCGGATCGAAGCCGCTCATCGCCTCCAGCAGGATCGCGCAGTCGGTCACGTCGCGCGCCATCGGCCCGGCCTGGTCGAGCGACGAGGCGAAGGCGACGATACCGAAGCGCGAGCAGCGGCCGTAGGTGGGCTTGATCCCGGTGATGCCGGTAAAGGCGGCGGGCTGGCGGATCGAGCCGCCGGTATCGGTGCCGGTGACGCCCGGCGCCATCCGCGCCGACACCGCCGCCGCCGAGCCGCCCGACGAGCCGCCCGGCGTCAGTGTCGCGTTGCCGCCGTCCGAGCGTCTCCAGGGGGAGAGCACATTGCCGAACGCCGATGTCTCGTTGGACGAGCCCATCGCGAACTGGTCCATGTTGAGCTTGCCGAGCATCCCCGCGCCCGCCGCGAACAGCTTGCCCGAAACGGTCGATTCATACTGCGGCACGAAGCCGTCGAGGATCCCCGACGCCGCGGTGGTCGCGACCCCCTTGGTGCAGAACAGGTCCTTGATGCCCAGCGGCACGCCCGATAGCGGCAGCAGCTCGCCTTGCGTGCGGGCGCGGTCCGCGGCCTCGGCGGCGGCGATCGCATGATCGGGGGTCTCGACCAGCCACGCATTCAGCGGCCGGCCGCGCTCGACCGCGCCGACGAACGCGTCCGCCACCGCGCGCGCCGAGAAGCGACCTGCCGCGACGCCGTCGCGGATCGAGGCGATGCCGAGATCGGTCAGGTCGGACACTATTCGATCACCTTGGGTACGGCGAAGAAGCCATGTTCGGCCTGGGGCGCGTTGGCGAGCACCG
>CAZZZX010000705.1:0-1838 GCA_964658585.1 uncultured Novosphingobium sp. | reverse complement strand
TCGACGGCGAGACAATATATCCGCGATCACCTCCCCAGGATGCGCCGGTACAAGGCGAGATAGGCGTCGGCCATGCGATCGACCGTGAAGCGTTCGGCGATCGCGCGGCGGACGACGGTGCGGTCGATCTCGTCGATCCGCGCGACCGCGTCGATCGCCTGTGCGGGCGTTTCGACCAGAAAGCCGGTGACGCCGTGATCGATCAGTTCGGGCATCGAGCCGCGCCGGCTTGCGATCACCGGCGTCCCGCACGCCATCGCCTCGATCACCGAGAGGCCGAACGGCTCGTCGAAATTGACGAGATGGAGCAGCGCGCGCGCGGCGCCCAGCGCGCGCAGCCGCTCGATGCCACCGACCACGCCGTGATAGCGGATCGTCGTGCCGTCGGCGGCGGGCAGGACTTCGCGCTCGTGATAGCCGGTATCCTGGACGAGCCCGTAGAGGTGCAGCGGCCGCGCTGCCGCGCGGGCGACCGCGATCGCCTCCCTGGCGCCCTTGTCGGGATGGATGCGGCCGAAGAACAGCAGGTCGCCACTGCCCGCCGGATCGAACGGAAAATCGCCGAGCGGGATGCCGTGATGGATCGTCGCGGCGTAGCGCAGCGCGGGATGGCGATCGGCGGCGCTGATCGCGACGTAATGCACCCGGTCCTGATAGGGCGCGTACATCGGCAGGATGCGTTCGGAGGAGAAGCCGTGGATCGTCGTGACCATCGGCGTGTCGATCAGCCGCGCGAAGGCGTGGGCGGGGAAATCGGCCTGGTTGTGGATCAGATCGAAGCGGCCCGCCTGCTCGAACAGATGCGCGAGGTGGCGATATTCCCAGACCTTGGCGTCGATCGACGGATCCTCGCTGTACGGCGCGGGGACGACGCCGTCGAGCGTCGCCGCGGTCACGCTGTCGAGCGTCGCGAACAGCGTGACGTCGACGCCGCGTGCGACCAGCGCTTCGGTCAGCAGGCTGGTGACGAGTTCCCACGGACCGTAATGGCGCGGCGGCGTGCGCCACGCGATCGGCGCGAGCATCGCGATCCTCACGCGATCACCAGCGCTTCGTCGGCGCGGAGCATTCCGGGTGCGGGAACGCCGTCGAGCGTGGAGAGCAAGACCGATCCCTGCCAGGGGATCATTATGGCGCGAGGTGTCAGGTTGAGCAGGACGGTCAGATCCGTTCCGCCGTGCGACCGCCGATAGGCGAGCACGCCGGCGGGGACGTCGAGCAGATCGAACGTGCCGATGGCCAGCGCGGGATGCGCCCGCCGCAGCGCGAGCAGCCTTCGGTAGAGATGCAGCATGGAGGCAGGGTCATGTTCCTGCGCCGCGACGTTGCGATCCGGCCAGTCGGTATTGAGCGGCAGCCATGGTTCAGCCGTGCTGAAGCCGGCGAACCGCGTCGCGTCCCAGGGCATGGGCGTGCGCGAGCGGTCGCGGCCGATGCCGATGCCGGGCTGGCGCAGCTCCTGAGGATCGCGCACCCGATCGAGCGGGATGACGACCTCGCCGATGCCGATCTCGTCGCCCTGATAGAGCGTCGGCGTGCCGCGCAGCGTGAGCAGCAGCATCGCGGCGACGCGAGCCTGGGGAGCGCCGATCCGCGCGGCGATCCGCGGTACGTCGTGGCTGCCGATCACCCAGTTGGGCCAGCCGAACGCGGGCAGCGACGATTCATAGTCGGCGATCACGCGGCGCAGCACCGCTGCGTCCCAGCGATTCTCGATAAGCTGGAAGTTGAACGGCAGATGCACCTCGGGGCGCTCGAGACTGCCGTACCAGCGCGCATGGCGATCGTTGGGCAGGAAGATCTCGCCGACCAGCACGCGGTCGCCATAGCCGTCGGCG
>CAZZZX010000704.1:0-1839 GCA_964658585.1 uncultured Novosphingobium sp. | reverse complement strand
TCCAGCCGGGTGGGCGCATGGGTGACGAGCTTCGCGATCATCGGATCGTAGAACATCGACACCTCGCCGCCTTCCTCGACACCGGTATCGACCCGCACCACCGCCTCGCGCGTGCGGCTGGTCGCGGGCGGGCGGTAGCGGATCAGGCGGCCGGTGGAGGGCAGGAAGTTGCGATACGGATCCTCGGCATAGACGCGCGTCTCGATCGCCCAGCCGTTCAGCGTCACATCCTCCTGGGCGAGGTCGAGCGGCTCGCCCGCGGCGACGCGGATCATCTGCTCGACCAGATCGAGCCCGGTGATCTCCTCGGTGACGGGATGCTCGACCTGGAGCCGGGTGTTCATCTCGAGGAAGTAGAAGCCCTGCCCCGTCCTGTCGGCGCCGGAGACGATCAGCTCGACCGTACCCGCGCTGTAATAGCCGACCGCGCGCGCCAGCGCGACCGCCTGCTCGCCCATCGCGCGGCGCATCTCGGGCGTGACGAAGGGCGACGGCGCCTCCTCGATGACCTTCTGATGGCGGCGCTGGATCGAGCATTCGCGCTCGCCCAGATAGAGGATGGTGCCGTGCTGGTCGCCGAGCACCTGGATCTCGATATGCCGCGGGCTCTCGATGAACTTCTCGATGAAGACGCGATCGTCGCCGAAGCTCGCCAGCCCCTCGCGCTTGGTCGCCTCGAAGCCGTCGCGCACGTCCTGCTCGCTCCACGCAAGCCGCATCCCCTTGCCGCCGCCGCCCGCGGATGCCTTCATCATCACCGGATAGCCGATCTCGCCGGCGATCTTCACCGCCTCGTCGGTATCCGCGATCTCGCCGAGGAAACCGGGGACGACGTTGACGCCAGCGGCCTTGGCGAGCTTCTTCGATTCGATCTTGTCGCCCATCGCGGCGATCGCGTTGGCGGGCGGCCCGATGAACGCGATGTCGTTCTCGGCGAGCAGCCTGGCGAAGCTCTCGCGCTCGGACAGAAAGCCGTAGCCCGGATGCACCGCCTCGGCGCCGGTCGCCTTGCACGCCGCCACGATCGCGTCGGCGAGCAGATAGCTCTCGGACGCCGGCGGCAGCCCCAACCGCACCGCCTCGTCCGCCATCTTGACGTGCGGGGCGAGCGCGTCCGCATCCGAATAGACCGCGACGGTCTTGATCCCCATCTTCCTGGCGGTGCGGATGACACGGCAGGCGATCTCGCCGCGATTGGCGATCAGGATTTTCGAGAACATCAGCGCCCCTCGGTGAAGTCGTCGTGCAACTGCTTGGTGCGTTGCTCGGTCAGCTCGGTCAGGCAGCCGAGCCGGTAGATCGGCAGTTCGTGACCGCCGGCATTGCCATAGACCTGCAGCGCGCACTCGGCGTCGCGATAGGCGAGCCACGCGCGCTGTGCGGCGAGCAGCGATTGTCCGTAGCTCAGACCACCGTTGGCGGCCCTGTCCTCGCCGCTACCGGCATCCGAGCCCTTGGTTTGGGCGAGAGCGGACTTCCACTGCGCGTTGAGCGCGGCATCGGCGCGGTCATACTCGGCCTTCGCGCAGGCGATCAGGTCCACCGTCACGACCGAGTCGCAGCGCGGATCATGCGGCGCCTGCGCCACGAGCAGCAGGCCGATCAACCCGATCATTCGGCGGCGACCGCGGGCATCCGCATCGGCACGATGCCGAGCTTGGCGAACAGCGCCGCGTCCTTGTCGTCGCCGGCATTGCCGGTGGTGAGCAGCTTGTCGCCGGTGAAGATCGAGTTGGCGCCCGCCATGAAGCAGAGCGCCTGGGTGCTGTCGCTCATGCTCTCGCGCCCCGCCGACAGCCGCACCATGCTTTCGGGCATCGTAATCCGCGCCACCGCGAC
>CAZZZX010000703.1:0-1841 GCA_964658585.1 uncultured Novosphingobium sp. | reverse complement strand
CGCATCGCGCGGGCCGCGATGCTCCTGCATCACCAGACCGCGAACGATGCGCGGCGCATGCGTCGCGAACCAGCGCGGCACCCGCGGATCGAAGCCCATCACCGCCGCCGGCCCGCGATAGCCCTCCAGCGCGCGCCGCACCGCCAGGCAAAGCGCGACATGGGCCGCGCCGTCGGTCTTGATCTCGATGAGCAGCGGCACGCGGCCGGCGACGCGGACCAGCAGTTCGGCCAGCGTCGGTACGCGCTCGGCGGTACCCATCAGCCGCAGCGGTTCGCGCGCGATCGTGGCGATGTCGCCGGGCACGCCGCACAGCCGATCGGTCGTGGCATCGTGGAAGACGACGACCGCGCCGTCGCGGGCCAGGCGCACGTCGCATTCGATGCCGAGTCCGGCGGCGATCGCGGCGTCGGCGGCGGCGAGGCTGTTCTCGGGCACGCCGCGCCGGTGCAGCCCGCGATGCGCGACATCGCGCGCGAGCAGGAACGACACGCGCGCCGCATCGGGCGCCGCCGCCAGCCGCCGGTCAAGCAGGCCGAAGCGCGACGATCGCATCCACTTCCACCACGGCGCCGAGCGGCAGCGCCGGTACGCCGACCGCCGAACGGGCATGGCGCCCGGCCTCGCCGAACAGCGCGACCATCAGCTCGGACGCGCCGTTGACGACCTTGGGCTGATCGGTGAAGCCCGGCTCGCTCGCGACATAGCCGCCCAGCTTGACGATCCGCTCGACCCGATCGAGCGAGCCGCCCAGCGCCGCCCGGATCTGCGCGACCAGCATCAGCCCGCAGCGCCGCGCCGCCTTGGCGCCACGCTCGACATCGCTCGCATCGGCGAGCACGCCCTTCATCAGCTGCCCGGTCTCGTCGAACGGCAACTGCCCCGAAACATGGAGCAGCCCGCCGGCCTCGACCGCCGGCACATAGGCGGCGACCGGCGCGGCCGCGGTGGGAAGCGTGAGCCCGAGCTCGGCGAGGCGCGCGTCGATATCCATGTCCGCCCGCTAGGCCGTGGCCCCCGGCTCGGTCAAGGCCGGGGCGGTCGGGACCGGTGCCGGCCCCGCGGCGAGATGATCGAGGATCCAGGGCGTCGCGCGTGCCCAGTCGTCGATGCGGGCGTGCGCGTCGGGCGCGGGCGGGCGGACCGCCGCGACCAGTGGCTCGGCGATCATCTGAAGCCGCCACACTGCGGGTGCGTGGCGCGCGATCGAGCCGTGCTGGTGCGCGAGATCGTCGACGAACACGGTCGCGCTCGGCCGCATCTCGGCGATCAGCGCGGCGAGCGCGGCGCCCTTGCCACCCTGGTTGCAGATCACGCGATGGCCGATGCCGTGCGCCGCGAGCTGATCGATCCGCTGCGTCTGGCGGTGATCGGGCAGGTTGGTGAGGATGACGATGTCGGCATGGTCGCCGATCGTCTCGAGCGCGGCGATCGCACCCGGCACCGGCGTCTGGCGCGCCATCGCGCTGTCGAAGAAGCCGTCGACGAATGGCCAGACCTCGGCCAGAGCGACCGGCTCGCCGGTCTCGCGCCGGGTCAGCGCCTCGCCCCAATTCTCCTGCTCGACCGCGAAGTCGATGCCATGCGTCTCGGCCAGCCAGTCGCGGAAGTGCGCCACCATATGCAGCAGCACCTCGTCGCAGTCGGAGACCAGCAGCGGCCGGTTCATGCCGCATCCTCCAGCTGCGCCTGTGCGGCGACGAGCGCGGCGGGCGTGGTGTCGAGCGCGGCCGCACAGGCGACCAGATCGGGCTCGTGCGCGGCCAGGAAACCGATTGTCGCGGCGAGCAGCGCGGGATCGCCGGCGCGCGCACGCAGTTCGTGCGCGTCGAGCCCGGTCA
>CAZZZX010000702.1:0-1843 GCA_964658585.1 uncultured Novosphingobium sp. | reverse complement strand
GCCATGACGGTTGCGCCGTTATGGGGCGGGGTGGCGTTTGGTCAGGCGGTATCGGCGCCGGTGGCGTCCGCGATCGAGGCGAATGCGGCGCCGACGCGCGAGGAGATCACGCGACCGCAGACGACGCCGAGCCCGCGTGCGCCGTCGCGGCTGACGGTGGAGGGCGGGGTGCAGCGCGCGCCGTGCGCGCTCGCCGACACGCGCTTCGCCGACGTCAAGGTGACGCTGAGCGCGGTCTATTTCGATCATCTGCGCAGCGTCTCGGCGGACGATCTCAGGCCCGCCTTTGCCGATCTGATCGGCAAGACCGTGCCGATCGCCGCGGTCTGCGAGATCCGCGACGCCGCTGCGACGATCCTGCGCAATCAGGGCTATCTCGCCGCGGTGCAGGTGCCGCCGCAGCGCATCGAGAACGGCGTCGTCCATCTCGACGTGCTGATGCCGAGGCTGGTCGCGGTGCATGTCCGCGGCAATCCGGGCAAGTCGGCGGGGCTGATCCAGGCGTATCTCGACAAGCTCACCGGGCGCGAGACGTTCAACGTCCACGAGGCCGAGCGCTATCTGCTGCTCACCCGCGATCTGCCCGGCTACGACGTGCGGCTGACCTTGAAGCCCGCCGACGACGGCGTGCCGGGCGACGTGGTCGGCGAGGTCAGCGTGCTCAAGCAGCCCTTCGCGGTCGATTTCAACGCGCAGGATTACGGCTCGCACCAGGTCGGGCGGTGGGGCGGGCTGCTGCGCGGCGAGCTCTACGATCTGCTCGGCGCGGGCGACCGGCTGAGCCTCGGCATCTTCTCGACCTCGGACTTTTCCGAGCAGCAGGTCGCGCAGTCGAGCTACGATTTCCATGTCGGCGGCCAGGGCCTCGCGATCACCAGCGGCTTCACCTATGCCTGGACGCATCCCGACATCGGCCAGCCCGCCGATCCGGCCGCGCCGCGCAACAATGTCCGCTCGCGCACGCTGATCGCGGGGCTGGGCGCGCGCTATCCGCTGGTCCGCGCGCAGACCGCGGACCTCAACGTCGCGGGCGGGCTCGACGTCGTCAACCAGAGCGTGCGCTTCAACGGCGTCGAGCTGACCCGCGATCATCTGCGCACGCTCTATGTGCGGCTGTCGGGCGATGCCACCGACGGCGCGAGCGTGCGCGCGGAGAACGGCTTCACCGCGGCCGAGCCGCACTGGCGGCTGTCGGGCACGCTCGAGGTGCGGCGCGGGGTCGACATCCTCGACGCGACCGATCGCTGCGTGCCGAGCGCGACCGACCTGTGCGCCAACATGCCGGTGCGCCCGAGCCAGCCCGACGCGCATCCGCACGCGGGCATCTTCCGCGGCCAGGGCGGGTTCGAGTTCCGGCCGGTGCCGCGGTTCACGATCGCGGCGAGCGCGCAGGGCCAGTACAGCGCCTATCCGACGCTGCAGTACGAGCAGTTCTCGGCGGGCAACTACACGGTCGGGCGCGGCTACGACGCGGGCGCGATCCAGGGCGACAGCGGTGCCGGCGTGACCGGCGAGCTGCGCTACGGCTCGCTGGTGCCGCACACCGCCAAGGCGCTGGCGTTCCAGCCCTATGGCTTCGTCGATGCGGCGTGGACGTGGCGGCAGGGCCGGCAGGGCCTCGCCTTCACCGGGCCGGACCATGACCGGCTGGTCTCGGCGGGCGGCGGCGTGCGCGCCGCCTGGGGCAACCGCGCGCGGCTCGACCTCGCGGTCGCGGTCCCGCTCGAACATGTCGGACGCACCGCGCAGGATCTCGCCGACGGCCTCCCCGGACGCCGCGGCGATACCCGCATCCTCCTCTCCATCACCACACGCATCCTGCCCTGGACGCGATAACGAAGGA
>CAZZZX010000701.1:0-1843 GCA_964658585.1 uncultured Novosphingobium sp. | reverse complement strand
TCACGATCATCACCGACGAGGCGTCCGACGAGAAGATGCTGTGCGCGGGGCTCGCCTTCCTGCCGACGATCGCGATCGTCGATTACGAGCTGACGCTCGCCAAGCCGCGCCGGCTGACCGCGGACACCGGTATCGATTCGCTGACCCACGCGATCGAGGCCTATGTCTCGCGCCGCGCCAACCCGTTCTCGGATGCGATGGCGCTCTCCGCGATGCGGCTGATCGCGCCCAGTCTGCGCCGCGCCTGCGACGCCCCCGACGATCGCGCCGCGCGCGAGGCGATGATGGTCGGCGCGCATCATGCCGGCCTCGCCTTCTCCAACGCGTCGGTCGCGCTGGTCCATGGCATGAGCCGGCCGATCGGCGCCTTCTTCCACGTCCCCCACGGCCTCTCCAACGCGATGCTGCTGCCCGTCGTCACCGCGTTTTCGGCACCGTCCGCTCTGCCGCGCTACGCCGAGTGCGCCCGCGCGATGGGGATCGCCGCCGATGGCGAGGGCGACCAGTCCGCGGTGGCGCGGCTGCTCGGGGAACTGACCGCGCTCAACGCCGATCTCGGCGTGCCGAGCCCGGCCCGCTACGGCATCGACGAGGCGCGCTACCTGGCGCTGCTGCCGACCATGGCGGCGCAGGCGCTCGCATCGGGATCGCCCGCCAACAATCCGCGCACACCGAGCGCCGACGAGATCGTCGCGCTCTATCGCGCCGCCTTCGCCTGACCGGGGTCATACTCATTCCCTCGGCCGCCGCGATCGGATACCCACCGGCGATGGCGAACACGGCCCCCTGCGGCGTCACCCAGTCGATCCTCGGCCGCCCCTGGCGCTGGCGCGGACTTGCCGGCGACGAGGTCGATGCCGGCTTCCGCCCCGATACGCTGGTCGACCAGCTGCTGCTCGCGCGCGGCGTGGCGCGCGAGGCGCTGGACGGGCATCGCCTGCCGACGATCCGCCATTTCATGCCCGATCCCTCGATCTTCCGCGACATGGACCGCGCCGCCGAGCGCCTGGCGGACGCGGTCGAGCGCGGCGAGGCGGTGACGATCTTCGGCGATTACGACGTCGACGGCGCGACCTCGGCGGCGCTGCTGATCCGGCTGCTGCGCGCGCTGGGACTGGCGGCGGGCGCCTATATCCCCGACCGGCTGCTCGAGGGCTATGGCCCGTCCGCGGACGCGCTGGTCGCGCTCAAGGCGGCGGGCGCCAGCCTGGTCGTCACCGTCGATTGCGGCGCGCTGGCGTTCGAGGCGCTGGCGGCGGCGCACGCCGCGGGGCTCGACGTGCTGGTCGTCGATCATCACAAATGCACCGCCGCGTTGCCGATCGCGCACGCGGTGGTCAATCCCAACCGGCTCGACGAGGCCGACGAAGGTGCTGCGCACGGCCATCTCGCCGCGGTCGGCATGGCGTTCCTGCTCGGCGCGGCGCTGGTCCGCACGCTGCGCGCGCGGGGGCGGTTCGCGACCCGGCCCGAGCCCAGGATGCTCGACCTGCTCGATCTGGTCGCGCTCGGCACCGTGGCGGATGTCGCGCAGTTGCGCGGGCTCAACCGGGCGTTCGTCGCCCAAGGGCTCAAGGTGATGGCGCAGGGACGCAACATCGGGCTTGCTGCGCTGGTCCGTGCGTCGCGGCTCAAGCGTGCGCCGAGCTGCACCGATCTCGGCTTCGCGCTCGGCCCGAGGATCAACGCGGGCGGCCGGGTCGGGCGCGCCGATCTCGGCGTGCGGCTGCTCACCACCACCGACGAGGCCGAGGCCGAGTCGATCGCCGCCGAGCTCGACCGGCTCAACGAGGATCGCCGCGCGATCGAGCTCGCCGCGCGCGCCGAGGCCGAACTGCTCGCC
>CAZZZX010000700.1:0-1846 GCA_964658585.1 uncultured Novosphingobium sp. | reverse complement strand
ACCGGCTCGCGCTCTTGTGGACGCTCGTGCGGCTACGGCTCGGGCGATGAGACGCGCGCACGTCGTCGGCGCCGGGCTCGCCGGCCTGTCCGCCTCGGTCGAACTCGCCAAAGCCGGGTTCGAGGTCCATCTGTGGGAGGGCGGCGCGCAGGCCGGCGGGCGCTGCCGCTCCTATCACGATCCCCAGCTCGACATGGTGATCGACAACGGCAACCATCTCGTGCTGTCGGGCAACCGCTCGGTGCTCGGCTATCTCAAGACGATCGGTGCCTCGCACCGCCTCACCGGCCCCGCCAGGGCGCGGCTCGATTTCGAGGATCTGCGCGACGGCAGTTCGTGGCGGATCGAGCCGAGCGGGGGCGCGGTGCCGGTCTGGCTGCTCGACAAGGGCAAGCGCGTGCCCGGCACCAGGGCGGGCGACTATCTCGCGCTCGGCAAGCTGATCGCCGCGCGCGGCGACAGGACGATCGGCGCGACGATCCGGACCAAGGGTGCGCTGTGGGAGCGGCTGCTCGAGCCGTTCCTCGTCGCCGCGCTCAACACCCCCGCGCGCGAGGGCTCGGCCGCGCTCGCCGGCGCGGTGATCCGCGAGACGCTGGCCAAGGGCGGCCGCGCCTGCCGTCCGCTCGTCGCGACGCCGACGCTCGCCGCCGCCTTCGTCGATCCGGCGGTCGCGTGGCTGCGCCGCAACGATGCGACGATCCGGCTCGGGCGGCGGCTCAAGAGTTTCGACATCGTCGACGGCCGCGTCGCCGCCCTGGTCTTCGCGGGCGGGCGCGAGACGGTAGCGAGCGGCGAGCCGGTGATCCTTGCGGTGCCGGCCTGGGTCGCGACCGGGCTGCTCCACGACCTCATCGTGCCGACCGCGCACAACGCGATCGTCAACGCGCATTACCGCATCGCGCCGCCACCGGGCCTGCGCCCGATCGTCGGGGTGATCGGCGGCACCGCGGAATGGGTGTTCGCCTTTCCCGACCGGCTGTCGGTGACGATCAGTGCCGCCGACCGCTTCGTCGAGACCGATCGCGAGGATCTGGCGCGCGCGATCTGGGCGGACGTCGCGCGCGTCCACGGCCTTCCCGATCCGATGCCGCGCTGGCAGATCGTCCGCGAGAAGCGCGCGACCTTCGCCGCCACCCCCGTGCAGGATGCGTTGCGGCCGGGCGTGCGGACCGCGTACGACAATCTGTTCCTGTGCGGCGACTGGACGAAGACGGGGCTTCCCGCAACGATCGAGGCTGCTATCCGTTCGGGCGGCGTCGCCGCACGGGCCGCGGCCGGTTTGGAGGATTGATTGGCGAGTCTAGGGGCCGGGCTGGGGGCTGATGTCGCCGATCCGCTGATCGGGATCGACGATGCGGTGGCGCGCGCGCGCGACGCGATGCTCGCGCGCCAGCATGACGACGGTCACTGGCTGTTCGAGCTCGAGGCGGACGCCACCATCCCGTCCGAATACGTCCTGCTGCGCCACTATCTGGGCGAGCCCGAGGATCCGGCGCTTGAGGCGGCGGTGGCGCGCTATCTGCGCCGTATCCAGGGTACGCATGGCGGCTGGGCGCTCTATCACGACGGTCCGCTCGATCTCTCGGCGACGATCAAGGCGTATTACGCGCTCAAGATGATCGGCGAGGACATCGCCCTCCCGCACATGGCGCGCGCGCGCGCCGAGATCCTGCGCCGCGGCGGTGCTGCGTCGAGCAACGTCTTTACGCGCATCCAGCTCGCCCTGTTCGGTGCCGGTCCGTGGAGCGCGGTGCCCGAAATGCCGGTCGAGCTGATCCTGCTGCCGCGCGCCTTCCCGATCCATCTCGCCGCCGACGCGAAGCTACTGCGTCCGCATGCCGAC
>CAZZZX010000699.1:0-1869 GCA_964658585.1 uncultured Novosphingobium sp. | reverse complement strand
AGTGTAATGGGGTGCCGCGTCGCGGTGACGCCCGCGACCGCGCCGGCGCTGCGATCGCGCCCGTCCATGATCGCGGCGTCGCACTCGATCGCGCCGTCCCAGGTGAAGACCGAGCCGCGCCCGGCGTTGAAGTGCGGATCGTCCTCCAGCACCGCGACCGCCGCCTCGACCCCGTCGAGGGCGGTGCCCTGCGCGCCGAGCACCGCCGAACCGGCGGCCAGCGCCGCGTGCAGCCCGACGGTCGCGCCGTCCGCTTCGTGCGCGGCGAGGCTCGCGGGGGTCATCGACCCGGCGCCGCCATGGATCATCAGCGTCCAGCCCATATTCGTTCCCGCGCGTGTCCTTACTTTCGTCACGTCGAGCGCCTATAGGGGCGGCGGAGACAATCGCGAAGGTATCCCATGTCACTGCGTCCATGGCGCGACATCACGCGCCGGCAATGCCGCCAGATCATGGTCGGGAACGTGCCCGTCGGCGGCGATGCGCCGATCACCGTGCAGACGATGACCAACACGCCCACCGAGGACGTGCGCGCCACCGTCGACCAGATCCGCCGCTGCGAGGAGGCGGGCGTCGACATCATCCGCGTGTCGTGCCCCGACGAGGCGTCGTCCGCCGCGCTCCGCCAGATCACGCGCGCCGCCAAGGTGCCGATCGTCGCGGACATCCATTTCCACTACAAGCGCGCGCTCGAGGCGGCGGACAACGGCGCCGCCTGCCTGCGCATCAATCCGGGCAACATCGGCTCGTCCCAGCGCGTGGCGGAAGTGGTGCGCGCCGCCAAGGCGAACGGCTGCTCGATCCGCATCGGGGTCAATGCCGGCAGCCTCGAGAAGGATCTGCTCGAGAAATATGGCGAGCCCTGCCCCGAGGCGCTGGTCGAGAGCGCGCTCGATCACATCAAGCTGCTCCAGGACCAGGATTTCCACGAATACAAGGTCGCGGTGAAGGCGTCCGACCTGTTCCTCGCGGTCGCCGCCTACCAGCAGCTCGCCGAGGTCGTCGACTGCCCGCTGCATCTCGGCATCACCGAGGCGGGCGGGCTGATCTCGGGCACGGTCAAGTCCGCGATCGGCATGGGCTCGCTGCTGTGGTTCGGAATCGGCGACACGATCCGAGTGTCCTTGTCGGCCGAGCCCGAGGAGGAAGTGCGCGTCGGCTACGAGATGCTCAAGTCGCTCGGCATCCGCACCCGCGGCGTGCGCGTCGTCTCCTGCCCGTCGTGCGCGCGGCAGGGCTTCGACGTCATCCGCACCGTCGAGAAGCTGGAGGCGCGGCTGCAGCACATCTCGACGCCGCTGTCGTTGTCGGTGCTGGGCTGCGTCGTCAACGGCCCCGGCGAGGCGCGCGAGACCGATATCGGCGTCACCGGCGGCGGCAACGGCAAGCACATGATCTATCTGTCGGGCGTGACCGATCACACCCTGCAGGACGAGGGCATGATCGATCACGTCGTCAGGCTGGTCGAGGCCAAGGCCGCCGAGATCGAGGCGGCGAAGGCCGCGGCGGACACCACGGCGGTGGCGGCCGAGTGATCGGCGCGCTGCTGCTCACGCTGCTCAGCGTCGGCCCCGCGCTGCCCGACGATTCGCGCGGCCAGTCGGTCCGCGTCGCCTGGGACGCGCAGACGCGGACCTGCACCGCCGCGGTCGGCACGCTCGAAGCCGGCGATCCGGAGAGCGATATCGGGCAGGCGGCGCTGGTCCGCGCGCTGCCCGACAAGCAGGTCCGGGTGCAGGTGCGCGGTATCGATGCGACCCCCTATCGCTGCGTCAGCGCGGTGGTCGATGCGTTGCAGACCGCGGGCTATCGCGGCGTCTCGCTGGGCTCGCCCTCGCCGGTCCTGCGGCGGTGAGCGCGGTCGCGATC
>CAZZZX010000698.1:0-1871 GCA_964658585.1 uncultured Novosphingobium sp. | reverse complement strand
TATGCTGCCGTTCCGCACCTATCTGGCGCAGGTCCGCGATGCGGTGCTCGGCGCACTGGATGCGAGCGAGGTACCGTTCGACGCGGTGGTGAGCGCGCTCGGCGTGCCGCGCCGCGCCGGCACCCACCCGCTGTTCAACGTGCTGTTCTCGATCGAGCCGCCGGTCGCACCCTTTCCGCCGGGGTGGGACCTCACCCAGATGGATGTCGTCGTCGGCGCCGCCAAGTTCGACCTCTATCTCGAACTCGACGAGCGGCCGTCGGGCATGATCGCGCGCTTCCTCTATTCGACCGAACTGTTCGAACCGGCGACGATCGACCGCATGATCGGCCATTGGCTGACGATGCTCGACGGGATCGCCGCCGCGCCCGACACGCCGCTCGATCGCCTGCCGATGCTCTCGCCCAACGAGACCGCGACGATGCTGGGCGCGTGGAACGCCACCGCGAAGTCGCTCCCAGCGACGTCGGTACCCGCGCTGATCGCCGAGCAGGCGCGGTTGCGACCCGATGCCCCGGCGGTGCGCATGGACGGCAGGACCGTGAGCTACGCCGCGCTCGACGCGCGGGCCGACGCCATCGCCGCCCGGCTCCACCAGGCCGGCATCGTGCCCGGCGCGCTGGTCGCCATCGCGCTCGATCGCTCGGTCGACATGATCGCGGCGCTGGTCGCGGTGCTGCGTGTCGGCGCCGCCTATCTGCCGCTCGATCCGGGCTTTCCGCGCATCCGGCTCGACATGATCGTCGCCGACGCCGCGCCCGCCGCGCTATTGACCAGCGCGGACATCGCCGCGACGCCGACCGACCGGGGATTGCCGCGCATCCTGGTCGACGGCCCCACCGCGCCGCCCGCGCCGCGCGTATCGATCGCGGCCGACGATCTCGCCTATGTGCTCTACACCTCGGGATCGACCGGCCGGCCCAAGGGGGTCGAGATCGGCCATGGCGCCTTGCTCAACCTGCTGCTGGCGATGCGCGACGTGCCGGGCTTCGCGCCGGGCGAGCGGCTGCTCGCGGTCACCACGCTGTCGTTCGACATCGCCGCGCTCGAACTGCTGCTGCCGCTGATCGCGGGTGGCGAGGTGATCCTCGCGCCGCGCGCCGCCGCCACCGATCCGCAGGCGCTGGCCGCGCTGATCGCCGCCGAGCGGCCCGACGCGATGCAGGCGACGCCTGCGACCTGGCGCGCGCTGATCGAGGCGGGCTGGCCGGGCGATCCGCATCTGCGCATCCTGTGCGGCGGTGAGGCGATGCCGCGCGCGCTCGCCGACGCGCTGCTGCCGCGCTGCGCCGAACTCTGGAACCTGTACGGCCCGACCGAGACGACGATCTGGTCGCTGGTCCACAGGGTCGCGCCCGGCGACGGCGCGGTGCCGATCGGGCGGCCGATCGCCAACACGGCGATCGCGATCCTCGACGCGAGCGGCAATCCCGTGCCCGTCGGCGTCGCGGGCGAACTCAACATCGGCGGCGCAGGCGTCGCGCGCGGCTATCGCGGCCGGCCAGACCTGACCGGCGAGCGCTTCCGTGCCGTGCCCGCGCTGCCCGGGGTCCGGCTCTACCGCACCGGCGATCTCGCGCGCTATGCCGCGGACGGCACGGTGACCTGCCTCGGCCGCACCGATGCCGAGGAGAAGATCCGCGGCTATCGCGTCGCGGTCGAAGAGGTCGAGGGGGCGCTGGTCCGTCTGCCGGGCGTCGCCGCCGCCGCGGTGCGCGGCTGGCCGGACGTGTCGGGCAACCGCGCGCTCGCCGCCTATCTGGTGCCGCGCGATCCCGGCGAACCGCCACCCACGCTCGGCGCCGTGCGCACCCGGCTCGCCGAGACGCTGCCCGATTACATGGTCCCGGCGCGCTTCGTGATACTCGACG
>CAZZZX010000697.1:0-1872 GCA_964658585.1 uncultured Novosphingobium sp. | reverse complement strand
CTCGTCACCGCGGCGACGCTGCGGCTCGTCCCGCGATTTGCCGCGCGCGCGGTGGCGTGGGCGGGGCTCGACGATGCCGAATCGGCGCTGACCCTGCTGCGCCGGCTCGAAGCCAGGCTCGGCGAGGCGATCGAGAGTTTCGAGCTGGTGCCTGCCGAGGGTCTCGCGCTGGTCCTGCGGCATATCCCGCGCACGCAGGCGCCGCTCGCCGGCAGCCATGTCTGGAACGTGCTGATCGAGGCGGTCGGCGACGCCGATATCGGCGATCGGCTCGGCGCGGCGCTGGGTGAGGCGATCGACGGCGGGCTCGTCCGCGACGCCACCGTCGCGGCGAGCGAGGCGCAGGCCGACGCGCTGTGGACGCTGCGCGAAAGCCTGTCCGAGGCGGAGGCCAGGGACGGTGTCGCCGCCAAGCACGACGTCGCCGTGCCCGTCGCGCGGATGCCCGGCTTCATGACCGAGGCGGCCGCGGCGGTGGTCGAGCGTTTTCCCGGAACGCGACCGATCGCGTTCGGCCATCTCGGCGACGGCAATGTCCATTTCAACGTCCGGGCGCCCGCCGGCGGCGACGATCGCGCCTGGTTCGCCGCCGAGGCGGCTGCGGTCTCGCGCTTCGTCCACGATCTCGTCACGCGGGCGGGGGGCACGATGTCGGCGGAGCACGGCATCGGCCGGTTCAAGCGTGACGACTTCACCGCGCTCGCCGATCCGGCGCGGTTGGCGGCGATGCGCGCGATCAAGACCGCGCTCGATCCACGCTGGATCATGAATCCCGGCGCGCTGCTCCCGCTTGCGGAAGCCGGCGTCGATCCATAGACCGCGCCTGATTCGGGGGCCGGCAGGCCCCGCAGACCGTCAGGAGCAGGGTTTCATGGCAAGCGTACCGCAGCAGGGGCTTCCGCTCCTCTACAGGGATCTCGTGCCGCTTTCGAGCCAGGTGCATGGCGAGCAGCGCGTCCGCCAGGCCGATGCGTCATTCCTCAAGACCGTCCATGCGGTGCCGCTGCTGTCCGAGGAATTCATTCTCGCGCAGCGTCACTTCCCGATCGTCTTCTCGGCCGGCGACAGCCCGGTGCCGCTGGCGCTGTTCGCGCTCAACGAGGGCTACAACATGTTCGTCGGCGAGGACGGCAAGTTCCCCGCCGAGGTCTATGTCCCCGCCTATGTGCGACGCTATCCGTTCATGCTGGCGCGGCTCCGTCCGGATACCGACGAGCTGTCGCTGTGCTTCGATCCGACCGCGGATGCGGTCGGCGACTATCCCGAGGGCGTGCCGATCTTCGACGGCAGCGAGCCGAGCGAGCGCACCAGGGAGATCCTCGCCTTCGCCGAAAGCTTCGAGCAGTCGAGCCAGATGACCGCCGCCTTCATCCGCGAGCTGTCCGACAACAAGCTGCTGATGGACGGCGAATTCTCGGTGCAGCCGCAGGGCCAGGATCAACCGCACGTGTATCGCGGCTTCCAGATGATCTCCGAGGATGCGATCCGCAATCTGCGCGGCGACATTGCGCGCAAGCTCATCCAGAACGGCGCGATGCCGCTGATCTACGCGCATTTCTTCTCGCTCCAGCGGATGGGCGAGCTGTTCGGTCGGCAGGCCGAGCGCGGGCTGGTGCCCACGGTGACGATCGGCATGGCCTGAACCGCGGCATGTCCGGCTCATGGCATCGAGCCGTGCAAATTTTTTTCTTGCGGTGTGCTTGATCTGCAACGGCCTGGGGCTATGTTGGCTCGGCGCGGTCACGCCCCCCTTCGTGGTCGCGCACGACGCGCCTTTCAGGCGCGTCCCTCCCTGAACCTTGGCCACCCTGCGCGAAAGCGCAGGGTGGTTTTTTATGCGTCGTCGGTCATTCCGCCGCCATCGCCACGTCC
>CAZZZX010000696.1:0-1873 GCA_964658585.1 uncultured Novosphingobium sp. | reverse complement strand
GCTCGACGACTATGTCGCCGGGCTGGTCGCGGACCATGCGGGCGGCGCGTTCCGGATCGGCTGGGATGCGGGCAACGGCGCGACCGGTCCCGCGGTCGAGGCGCTGGCGCGGCTGCTCCCCGGCGAGCATCACACGCTGTTCACCGAGGTCGACGGCCGCTTCCTCAACCGTGCGCCCGATCCCAGCGATCCGGCCAACCTGACGGCGCTCGGCGCGCTCGTCGTCGAGCGCGGCCTCGATTTCGGGATTGCCTTCGATGGCGACGGCGATCGGATCGGCGTGGTCGATGCCGTCGGCAGGGCGGTAGCGGGCGACGTGCTGCTCGCACTGCTCGCCGGGCCGGTGCTGCGCACGCAGCCCGGCGCGACGATCATCGGCGACGTCAAGACCAGCCGAATCGTCTTCGACCGGATCTCGGAACTCGGCGGCAAGCCCTTGATGTGGAAGACCGGTCACGCGCCGATGAAGACCAAGATGCACGAGACCGGGGCGGCGCTCGGCGGCGAGATCTCGGGCCATGTCTATTTCGGCGATCCGATCGGCTATGACGACGCGCTGCTCGCCGCGATCCGGTTGATCGCCGCGGTGCGGCTGGGCGGCGGGTCGCTCGCCGCGATGGTGGCGGCGTTGCCCGCAGCGTTCGCCTCGCCCGAACTGCGGCTCCCCTGCCCCGCGGAGCGCAAGTTCGCAGTCATCGACGAGATCGTCGCGCGGCTCGCGGCGGACAGTGCGACGGTCGACCTGACCGATGGTGCCAGGGTGACGACGCCGCAGGGCTGGTGGCTGCTCCGCGCGTCCAATACCGAGAGCGCGCTGACCGCACGCGCCGAGGGCCGCGACCGCGAATCGCTCGCGGCGCTCCTCGGCGAGATCGACGCGCAACTGACCGCGAGCGGGATCGCGCGACGCGCCTAGCGCCTGCGCCAGGTTACCAGCGTCGAGGCGGCATAGTTCCAGGCGGAGCCGAGCACCGCGCCCGCGATCCCCGATACCCACCAGCGCTCGTGCGCGGCGAACAGCGCGGTGCCCGCCCCGACATTGGCGAGCGCGCCCAGTCCGCACACCGCATAGAAGCTGACTAGGCCGCCGAGCATCGCCGCGCCCTTGAGCCGCCGGTCGCGGAACGTGAAGCTGTTGTTGGCGACGAAGTTGAACGCGATCGCGACGACCACCGCCAGGGTCTGCGCACCGCGGAAACCGAGCGCCCCCAATGCGGACCACAGCACCGCGAGATGCACCGCCAGCCCGATCGTGCCGACCGCGGCGAACATCACCACCCGCGACGGCAGGTAGCGGCGCACCAGCCGATCGACGATCATCACCAGATAATCGACGACGATGCCGGTGCCGAGCTTGCTCGTCCCCGCCTCGCGCTCGCGGAAGCGGAACGGCAGCTCGACCGCGCGCAGCGGCTCGGGCGAGGAGGTCAGGAGGTCGAACAGGATCTTGAAGCCCCGGCCCGACAGCGCGGGCAGCAGCGCCTCGACCTTGTCGCGACGCACCGCGAAGAAACCGCTCATCGGATCCGCGACCGGTGTCTGGAGGACCAGCCGTGACAGCCTGGTCGCCCAGCGGCTGGCGCGCGCGCGGCCGGCGTCCCACGTCCCGGTCGAACCGTCGGCGCAATAGCGCGAGCCGATCGCGACGTCGCAAATCCCGGCCTCGACCGCCTGGAGCAGGCGCGGCAACAGCCGCTCGTCGTGCTGGCCGTCGCCGTCGATCACCGCGACGACCGGCGCCATCGTCGCCATCATCCCCTCGATCACCGCGCTCGACAGGCCGCGGCGGCCGAACCGGCGGATGACCCGGATATCGGCGCGATCCCGTGCCAGCTCGGCGATCCGGTCTGCAGTGCCGTCGCGCGACCAGTCG
>CAZZZX010000695.1:0-1884 GCA_964658585.1 uncultured Novosphingobium sp. | reverse complement strand
GCGATCATGATGATCGACTTCGCGATCGCCGCCGAGCGCGACGAGGGGATGGCGCCGCTACCCGCGATCCGCCGCGCCGCGATCCTGCGCTTCCGCCCGATCCTGATGACCACGCTCGCCGCGCTGTTCGCCGCGGTGCCGCTGATGGTCGGCGTCGGCGAGGGCGCCGAGCTCAGGCGCCCGCTCGGCATCGCGATCTTCGGCGGGCTGCTGGTCAGCCAGATGCTGACGATCTTCACCACGCCGGTGGTCTATCTGTATTTCGATCGCGCCCAGTCCTGGCTCAAGCGGCGCGGCCAGTCGCCGGGCGGCGCGGAGCGCCCGCCGATGCTCGGACCGGAAGCGCGGCGGTGAGTTCCGAAACGATCCCCTGCCCGCGGCATCCCGTGCCTCGAGACGGCGCGTCGACAAGCTCGGCGCCTCCTCGGCACGAACGGTCCGGTGTTTCGAGCCAAGCTCACGGCACGAATGATCGGCGGCCTTTCGGATTGCGGCCGTGAACCTCTCGGCCCCGTTCATCCAGCGCCCCACCGGCACCGTGCTGCTGACGATCGGGCTGGCGCTCGCCGGCATCTTCGCCTTCTTCAAGCTGCCGGTGGCGCCGTTGCCGCAGGTCGATTTCCCCGTCATCAGCGTCAACGCGACGCTGTCGGGCGCCAGCCCCGAGGTGATGGCGCAATCGGTCGCCACCCCGCTCGAGCGGCGGCTGGGGGTGATCGCGGGGGTCAACGAGATGACCTCGCAGTCGACGCTCGGCTCGACCCGGATCACGCTGCAGTTCGATCTCGACAAGAATATCGACGAGTCCGCGCGTGAGGTGCAGGCCGCGATCAGCGCCAGCCGCGCCGACCTGCCCGCGACGCTGCGCCAGAACCCGACCTACCAGAAGGTCAATCCCGCCAACCAGCCGGTCGTCACGCTGGCGCTGACCAGCGATACGCGCACCGCGGGGCAGATCTACGACGCGGTCTCCAACATCATCCAGCAGCGCGTCAGCCAGATCGCCGGCGTCGGCGATGTCGAGGTGGGCGGCGGCTCGCTGCCCGCGGTGCGAGTCGCGGTGAACCCCTATCGCGTCTCGGCCTACGGCATCGCGCTGGAGGATGTCCGCGCCGCGATCGAGGCCGCCAACGCCGATCGGCCCAAGGGCGTGATCCAGGGTGCGGACGGCCGTTCCTGGCAGATCTACACCTCCGCTGCGGGCCGCAGCGCCGACGATTACCGGCCGCTCATCATCGCCTACCGCAACAACGCGCCGGTCCGGCTCGGCGACATCGCGTCGGTGACCGACAGCGTCGCCGACACGCGCACCGTCGGACTCTACAACGGCCAGCGCGCGATCGTCGTCAACATCACCCAGCAGCCCAACGCCAACCTGATCGAGATGGTCGATTCGATCCGCGCCGAGCTGCCCGCGCTGCGGCGGCAGCTGCCCGGCGACATCAGGCTCGACGTCGCGTCGGATCGCACCAGCTCGATCCGCGCCTCGATCCGCGAGATCGAAGTGACGGTGGTGATCGCGCTGGCGCTGGTCGTGCTCGTCGTCTTCGCCTTCCTGCGCGACGTGCGCGCGACCTTCATCCCCGCCGCCGCCACTCTGGTGTCGCTGCTCGGCACCTTCGGGGTGATGTGGATGCTGAACTTCAGCCTCAACAACCTGTCGCTGATGGCGATCACGGTGGCGACGGGTTTCGTCGTCGACGACGCGATCGTCGTGCTGGAGAACACCACGCGGCATCTCGAACAGGGCATGGGCCGGTTCGCGGCGGCGCTGAAGGGCGCGAGCGAAGTCGGCTTCACCGTGGTGTCGATGTCGCTCGGGCTGGTCGCGGTGTTCATCCCGCTGCTCTTCATGGGCGGCATCGTCGGCCGGCTGTTCCGCGA
>CAZZZX010000694.1:0-1884 GCA_964658585.1 uncultured Novosphingobium sp. | reverse complement strand
CCGGCGCGAGCACGCCGGTCGCGGCGACGAGCGCGGGCTCGGCGGCGAACGCGTCGCGCATCGCCTCGAGAGCGCCGGGGGCGAGCAGCGTGTCGGCATCGACGGTCAGCACGAGATCGTGGTCGAGCAGCGCGATCGCGGCGTTGAGCGCGCGGGCCTTGCCGCCATGCGCGAGCCGCAGCCAGCGCAACGACGGCTGGCCGGGCGCGGCATCGCCGATCTCGCCCAGCGGCGGGGGCGCCAGGCCGTAGCGGCGCGCCAGCACGCCTGCGCTGTCGTCGGTCGAGCCGTCGTCGGCGAGCAGGATGAGATCGGGCGGGTCGCCCTGCTCCGCGAGCGTGTCGATCGTGATGGCGAGGACCGCCGCCTCGTTCCGCGCCGCGACGATCACCGCGAGCGTCGGCCGCCGCGCATCCGACACCGCCGGCGCGGGGTCGCCGTGGCGCAACGGCAGGATCTGCCACGCGGTGAAGGCGAGCAGCACGGTATCGTAGAGGATATAGGCGATCCCCACCCCCCAGGCGGCGATGCCGTGGCGGAAGAACGCCTGGACGACCAGCGCGACGAACAGCACGGGCGGCACCGCGCCGATCGCCCGGCTGGCGAGACCCGGCGCGCGGGGGCGCAGCCGCGGCGACAGCGCCGCGAACGCCTGATCGAGCTGGCTGATGGTGACGACTCGTCCCCTCTTTGGTCCGGGCACGAGACGCGCTAGTCTCGACCCGGCGTCAGCGCGATATGGCGATTGCGAGGCGCTCGCAAGGGAGACGGACATGCGGTTGCGGCGTTACACGGGTCCGGCGGTGCTCCTCCACTGGCTGATCGCGGCGGGCATCGTCGTGAACGTCGCGCTGGCCTGGATCTGGCCGCATCTCGCCGACGCGAGCGTGCGCCCCGCGATCGACACGCACAAGTCGATCGGCATCACCGTGCTCGGGCTTGCGATCATGCGTCTGCTGTGGCGCCTGACGCATCGGCCGCCGCCATTGCACCCCGGGATGGCCGGCTGGGAGAAGGGATCGGCGCACACCGTCCACTGGCTGCTGTATCTGATGATCTTCGCAATGCCGCTGACCGGCTGGATCATGGATTCGGCCTGGAAGGATGCGGCGACGCATCCGATGCAGCTCTTCGGCCTGGTCGGCTGGCCGCGAATCGGGGCGGTCATGCATCTGGCGCCGGCCGTGCGCGATCGTGTCCACGACGTTTTCGGCGCCGCGCATGTCTGGCTGTCGTATATCGTGTACGGCCTGTTCGTGCTGCATGTCGGCGGCGCGCTCAAGCATCAGTGGCTCGATCGCCAGCCCGAGCTCCAGCGCATGTGGTTCGGGGGCTGAACCCGTTTCGAGGGTGACGCGGCGCCCCGCGCGGGCTAGATGCTCGCACCCGCAACACGCACCGGGAGCGCGATCATGCAGCAGCATTTCGACCTGGTAGTGATCGGCAGCGGCCCCGCCGGGCGCCGCGCCGCGGTGCAGGCGGCCAAGCTCGGCAAGTCCGCGCTGGTCGTCGAGAAGGGGCGGCGGGTCGGCGGCGTCTCGGTGCATACCGGGACGATCCCCTCCAAGACGCTGCGCGAGACCGTGCTCAACCTGTCGGGCTGGCGCGAGCGCGGCTTCTACGGCCGCGCCTACAGGGTCAAGCAGGACATCACGATCGGCGATCTGATGGAGCGGCTGCACAAGACGCTCGATCACGAGGTCGAGGTGCTCGAACATCAGTTCGCGCGCAACGGCGTGCGCACGCTGCGCGGCACCGCGCGGCTGACCGGCGCGCAGTCGATGTCGGTGGCGCTGGAGGACGGCGATCACCGGGCGATCTCCGCGGATCATATTCTGCTCGCGGTCGGCACCCGGCCGTTCCGGCCGGATTACGTGCCGTTCG
>CAZZZX010000693.1:0-1885 GCA_964658585.1 uncultured Novosphingobium sp. | reverse complement strand
CGTCCCGCGCGCAGCACCTGCCCGCGCGTGCCGCGCGACACGGCCCAATGATGGATGTCCGCGCCGCGCGCCTTGATCGAGACGGGGACGCCCAGCGCGCGGCCGAGCCGCACCGCCGCCGCACCATCGGGGAAGAAGAACTCCGCATCGATCACGTCGAACGCGAAATCGCGGCGGATCGCGCGCAGCAGCGGCGCGAGCGCCCATGCCATCGCCGCCGGATTGAGCGCGCCGAGCCCCGGCACCACCGGGAAGCGCGGGCGGTGGACGGTCAGTCCCTGCCACGTCTCGCGCACCGGCAGCGCGGCGAGCGCCCGCCAGCGCGGATGACGCGGCCCCAGGATCGGCGGCAGGCCGATCGGCGCGACGACCTGCACCGCGACACCGGGGAGCGCCGCGAGCCCGAGCGTCTGACGCTCGACGAAGACGCCGAAGGTCGGCCGCGCGGCGTCCGGAAACAGGGTCGAGAGGGTCAGCACGCGCAGCATCGCCCGCTTCGGTAGCACGCCGTCGCGACCGCCGCGTTAACGCGCCGCCGCCGCTTCCCACGCCCCGCTCTCCCCGCTAAGGAACGTCGCCATGCAGCGCTCCGTCCTCCGCCCGTTCCTGTGTCTGGCCCTTGCAGGTATCGTCCTGGCGCCGCTCGGCGGATGCGCGCGCAACGCCAAGAAGCCCGGCGACGCGCGCTACATCGCGCGCGACGTCAACACGCTCTACAGCCTCGCCATCGCGCGCCTCGACAACCGTCAATACCAGCTGGCGGCGCAGCTGTTCGACGAGGTCGAGCGCCAGCATCCCTATTCGATCTGGGCACGCCGCGCCGAGCTGATGAGCGCGTACAGCTATTATCTCGGTCGCTCCTATTCGGATTCGATCAAGTCGGCGCAGCGTTTCCTGTCGATCCACCCGGGCAACCGCGACGCGCCCTATGCCTATTATCTGGTCGCGGTCGATTATTACGAGCAGATCAACGACGTCACGCGCGACCAGAAGATCACCTCGCAGGCGCTCGACGCGCTGGGCGAGCTGGTGCGGCGCTATCCCGATACGAAATACGCCGCCGACGCGCGGCTCAAGATCGATCTGGTCAACGACCATCTCGCCGGCAAGGAGATGGAGATCGGCCGCTTCTATCAGCGCCGCGGCGAATGGCTGGCCTCGATCATCCGCTTCCGTGTCGTGATCGACAAGTTCCAGAGCACCACGCATGTTCCCGAGGCGCTCGAGCGGCTGGTCGAATCGAACCTTCAGCTCGGCGTGCCGGCCGAGGCGGAGAAGGCGGCGGCGGTGCTCGGCGCCAATTATCCGGGCTCCAAATGGTACGAGCGCGCCTATGAGCTGATGACCAAGCAGGCGCCGCGCCAGCTCAAGGACAAGGCGAAGAAGGACTGAGCGCCGCGCGCCGGCCCTCGTTCTTCCCCTGTTCCACCGCGCGGAGATCGCCTAGAGACGCGCGATGCTGACCAGGCTCGCCATCCGCGACGTCGTGCTGATCGAGGCGCTCGAGCTCGACTTCGCGGCCGGCCTCGGCGCGCTGACCGGCGAGACCGGCGCGGGCAAGTCGATCCTGCTCGACGCGCTGGGCCTCGCGCTCGGCGCGCGCGCCGATAGCGGCCTGGTGCGGCAGGGCGCGGGCCAGGCGGTCGTCACCGCCAGCTTCGAGACCGGCGGCGATCCCGCCATCGCCGCGCTGCTCGACGAGAACGGGCTCGAACGCGAGCCCGGCGAGCCGCTGATCGTGCGCCGGATCGTCAAGGCGGATGGCGGCAGCCGCGCCGCGATCAACGATCAGCCGGTGTCCGCGGCGCTGCTGCGCGAGATCGGTGCGCGGCTGGTCGAGATCCACGGCCAGCACGACGATCGCGGGCTGCTCGCCCCCGCCGGC
>CAZZZX010000692.1:0-1889 GCA_964658585.1 uncultured Novosphingobium sp. | reverse complement strand
AGCGCAGCCCGCACGTGCTGCTGTCGGCCGCGGGCGCCGACGCTTTCTCCCGCGAGCAGGGCCTCGAACAGGCGCCGCCCGGTTGGTTCGCGCTGCCCGAGCGGCGCCGCCAGCTCGACGAGATCAAGGCGCGGCCCTCCGGCGCGTTCGACTCGGGGATGAAGTACGGCACCGTCGGCGCGGTCGCGCGCGACGCGCACGGCCATGTCGCCGCCGCTACCTCGACCGGCGGCCTGACCGCGAAGCGCTGGGGCCGGATCGGGGATTCGCCGCTGATCGGCGCGGGCACCTATGCCGACGATCGCGCCGCCGCGATCAGTTGCACGGGCTCGGGCGAGCATTTCATCCGGCTCGCGCTCGCGCACGAGCTGTGCGCGCGGCTGCGGCTGACCGGGGCGGCGCTCGACGCGGTCGCCGACGATCTGCTCGCCGAACTGACCGCGCTCGGCGGCAAGGGCGGCTTCATCGCGCTGACCCCCGACGGCCGGGCGCGCTGGGCGTTCAACACCCCGGGCCTCTATCGCGGCATCGCCGGCGAAGGCCGCGCGAGCGCGGTCGCGATCTTCGCCTGACCGTATCCTCCGTTCGCCTCGCGCCCGAGGCGAACGGCAGGTGTATCGCACCCGTCACCGTCACGCGCTAGAAGCCCCTGATGACCCGTGTTCTGCTGTTGCTCGCCGCGCTGCTCCTCCCGCTGTCGCCCGCCGCGGCGTGGTGGGAATATGGCCACCAGACCGTCGCGCGGATCGCCTATGCCGAGGTGACGCCGCAGGCGCGCGCCGGGATCGACCGGCTGCTCCGCCAGTCGAGGCTGCTCGACACCCCGACCTGCCCGACGCGCACGATCGCGCAGGCCGCGGTCTGGCCGGATTGCGTCAAGACGCTCGGCGACCGGTTCAGCTACGCCTATGCCTGGCATTTCCAGGACTTCGATGTCTGCAGGCCGTTCGATCCCAAGTCCGCCTGCGCGGGCGGCAATTGCGTGACCGCGCAGATCGCGCGCAACCAGCGGCTGCTCGCGGACCGCGCGCTGCCGCCACGCGAGCGGTTGATGGCGCTCGCCTTCCTCGTCCATTTCGTCGGCGATCTGCACCAGCCGCTCCACGCCGCCGAGCGCGACGGCGATCAGGGCGGCAACAAGCTCCGGATCCGGTACGGCATCGAGCCGACCAACCTCCATTCGGCCTGGGACGGGCTGCTCGCCGACCGCGCGATCTCGACCCCGCCGGCCGGCGTCGCGGGTATCCTCGCAGGCGTGACGCCCGCGCAGATCGCGGACATCCAGTCGGGTACCGTGATGGACTGGGCGCAGCAGAGCTGGCAGCTCGCGCACGACACGGTCTATCCCAGCGCCACGCACGCACCCGCCTGCCCGCCGACCGCACCCGCCGATGCCGGATTGGACGACGCCGCGATCGGGCGACTGATCCCGGTGGTGCGCACCCAGGTGCTGCGGGGCGGGCTGAGGCTGGCCAGGATGCTCGACGATGCCTTTGCCGGGCGGGTGCCGCCGCGAGCCAAGTCGTTCTAGGAAGCACCGGCGCCCCGGCGGCGCCGGTCGAACGGACGGAGCGGAGACGAGGTGGCCGAGGCCGAGTTCATCGAACGCCTGCGGATGATCGCCACCCATCCGGGTGCGCGCGGGCTCGCGGACGATGTCGCGGTGCTCGGCGACCTCGTGCTGACCCACGACATGATCGTCGAGGGCGTCCATTATCTGGCCAGCGACCCGCCGGCCGACGTCGCGTGGAAGCTGCTCGCGGTCAACCTGTCCGATCTCGCCGCCAAGGGCGCCGTGCCCGAGGGCGTGCTGCTCGGCTATCCGCTGGGCGATCCGGACTGGGACGCGGCGTTCGTCGACGGGCTGGGCGCGGCGCTCGCCGCGTTCG
>CAZZZX010000691.1:0-1896 GCA_964658585.1 uncultured Novosphingobium sp. | reverse complement strand
CGAGCCAGTCCGCCGAGCCGTGCGCCCGAAAGATCGGCGCGAGGGTGGATGCGATGGTGCGCGGCGCCAATGCCAAGCTCACCCCCGATCGGGTCCGCTATTTCCTCCACCCCGACTGGGTCGCCGATCCCGATCGCCGGCCGCCCCCGCATCTCTGGCGCCCGCAGCTCGCAACCGTCGACGGGCTCGCGATCGCCGCCGCCGCCTATCGCGAAGAGGGCCTGCTCGCCTGATTGCCGCCGCACCCGCGCCGCAATCGCTTTGCAAGCCGTCCGGAGGCATTTAAGGACCGACCATGACAGAGCGTGAAGAGACTTTCGCCCGCGTGGCCGAGCTGATCGAGCCCTTCAACAAGAAGGGCATTCCGCTCGCCGACGATGTCCGCTTCGCGACCGATCTCGAGTGGGACAGCCTGACCGTGATGGACTTCGTCGCGGCGGTGGAGGACGAGTTCGACATCCTCATCACGATGAACATGCAGGCCGAGATCGAGACGATCGGCCAGCTCGTCGACGCCGTCGAGCGTCTGAAGACCAAGCCATGACCGACGCCGGCACACTCCCCGAAGACCGCGCCATCGAACCGCTGACGCACCCGTCCGCGCCCGACCTGCTCGCCAAGTTCGACGGGCTGATCGCCGAGCGCGCGGCGCTGCTCGAGACCGGCGTGCGCGATCCTTTCGCGATCGTGATGGACAAGGTGATCTCGCCGACCGAGGCGATCATCCAGGGCCGCAGGACGATCCTGCTCGGCACCTATAATTACATGGGCATGACGTTCGATCCCGACGTCGTCGCGGCAGGCAAGCAGGCGCTCGACGAGTTCGGCGCCGGCACCACCGGCAGCCGCGTGCTCAACGGCACCTATCAGGGCCACAAGGCGTGCGAGGACGCGCTGCGCGACTTCTTCGCGATGGACCACGCGATCGTCTTCTCGACCGGCTATCAGGCCAATCTCGGGATGATCTCCACGCTGGCCGGCAAGGGCGACTATATCGTCCTCGATGCCGACAGCCACGCCTCGATCTACGACGGCTGCTGGCTGGGCAATGCCGAGATCGTGCGCTTCCGCCACAATTCGGTCGAGGATCTCGACAAGCGGCTCGGCCGCCTGCCCGCCGGCGCCGGCAAGCTGGTCGTCCTCGAAGGCGTCTATTCGATGCTCGGCGACATCGCGCCGCTCAAGGACATGGTCGCGGTCGCCAAACGGCACGGCGCGATGATATTGTGCGACGAGGCCCATGCGATGGGCTTCTTCGGCGACAACGGTCGCGGCGTGTACGAGGCGGCAGGCGTCGAGGCGGATGTCGATTTCGTCGTCGGCACCTTCTCCAAGTCGGTCGGCACGGTCGGTGGTTTCTGCGTGTCGAACCATCCCAAGTTCGACGTGCTGCGGCTGGTCTGCCGGCCCTATGTGTTCACCGCCTCGCTGCCGCCATCGGTCGTCGCGACCGCGGCGACCTCGATCCGCAAGCTGATGCACGCCTCGAACAAGCGCGGCGCGCTGTGGGGGAACAGCCGCCGCCTCCATCAGGGGCTGCGCGATCTCGGCTTCACGCTCGGCACGCCCGAGGCGCAGTCCGCGATCATCGCGATCATGCTGCCCGATCAGGCGATCGCGGTCGGCATGTGGCAGGCGCTGCTCGAACTCGGACTGTACGTCAACATGGCGCGCCCGCCCGCGACGCCCGCCGGTACCTATCTGCTGCGCTGTTCGCTCTGCGCCGAACATCGCGACGAGCAGGTCGGCGAGATCATCGAGATGTTCGCGATCGCGGGGCGACGGATCGGGTGCATCCCGGGCTGAGCCATATCGCGATGGTGACGTGACGCGGTATCTTCGTTACGTTCGCGTCGTGATGCTTAATGTTTTCTTCACCAGGCTTTGAGACCAACG
>CAZZZX010000690.1:0-1897 GCA_964658585.1 uncultured Novosphingobium sp. | reverse complement strand
CCAGGCCAGCGTCGCCGATCCCTGGTGCGCGGGTGTCTGCGCCGGGGCGAGGCCGTTCAGCGCGGCAGCCGCGCCGGATGCAGAGACCGTCGCCTGCGTATAGGCATAGCTGATGCGCAGGCCCACCGCGCCGCGTGTCGCGCCCGCATCGATCTCCACCCCGCGCGCCGAGATCGCGTCGAGATTGTCGCGGCGCCGGCAGAACCCGCCCGCTGCGATCGCCCCCACGCCCGTGCACGTCACCGGGCCGCGCGCGATCGTCACATTGCCGATCGCATCGTCGAGCCGGTTGTCGAACAATGTGACCGACAGGTTGATGGCCGGCGATGGATGCCAATCCGCGCCGATTTCCGCGCCCAGCAGATGTTCGGGCCTGAGCGCCGCGTTGGCGGCGGTGCCGTCGGCGCCTGCCCGGAAGGGGCGGTAAAGCTCGTTGAGCGTGGGGAGCCGCCAGCCGCGATAGCCGGCCGCGCGCAGCGTGAGCTTATCGGCCAAGCGCCAGCCGATGCCGGCGCGCCCGGTCGGCTCCCAGCCGCTGCGGTCGGGGGCGGCCTGGTCCAGGCTCGGCACGCCCGTCGCCAGCGCACGCTCGACGAGATGGCCGCCGGTGATCGACCAGGCATCGATCCGCGCGTTAAGATCGGCGCTGACCCGCCCGACCGTCAGCGTAACATCGGCATAGCTGCCCGCCGTCCGCTGCGATCCGCCCGCTATTCGGCGCCGCGTCGGCGCGCCTGCGATATAGCTGAACAACTCGCGCGTCTCGCCGCTGACGGCCCGGGCGTCTGCGCCGGCCCGCACCGTGAACGCGCCAAGCGCAGGCGGCGCGATGTCGATCCGCCCGCCCAGCCCCGTCGCGGGCACGCCATATTGGTCGAGCGTCGGCGTCACCACCGTGCGCGCGTCGTTCACGCTGGCGAAGCGGCTGGCGAAATTGCGGGTCTGGAGATAACCGAGCAGCGACCAGCGCCAGCGCCCCCTGCCGACGATCCGCAGGCTGGCATCGGCGCCTTCGCTCTTGTTCGCCGTGAAATCGAGCCCACGGTCGCGCCGGTCGATAAAGCCGCTGACCGACGCCTGCAACTCGGTCGCCGGCGCCATGTCGATAACACCGCGCACGCCGATGCTTCCCTGCGCATAATGTGCGGCATGATCGACCGGCCCGCGATCATCCGCGACGATGGGCAAGAATCCGTCGCCACGCTGATAGCTGGCGGACAGCAGCGCGAAACCGGTCGCGCGGACCAGCGCCGCGGCACCGCTCGCGTCCACGCTGTTGCGACTGCCGTAAAACAGCGCGGATCGGATCGGTTCACCCGCCGCCGGCCGCGCGCTTTCCAGCTCGACCGTGCCGGTTTCCGCCCCCGGCCCCCAGATCGCGCTGCCGCCGCCGCGCGTCACCCGCACGCGCGCCAGACTTGCCGGGGCATAGGCCGGAAACGCGACCCAGCCTGCAAACGGGTCCTGCTGCGGCACGCCGTTCAGGATCAGCAGCGCGCGGCTCGCGGCGTTGCCGCCAATGCCCCGCAAGGTGAGCCCCTGGCTCGTCGGGTTGGCGGATCGCGAGTCCGACCGGCGGAACGAGGCGAGCCCGGCGACGTCCGCCAGCGCATCCTCCAGCCGGTTGCCGGCCGTGGCGGCAAGGCGATCCTGCGCGATCGTGACGACATCATAGCCGCGCGTCTCGGGCTCGGGATCGATGCCGCGTCCGGTGACGATGATGTCCGGGCCAATCGGCGGATCGTCGGCGGCATGCGCGGGGTACACGCCAAGCGCCACCGCCATCCCGATCGCCGATCCCACCACTGCCCAGCGCCGATCCATGATCCGCGCATTGCCGAGCGGCCACATCCGCGCAACCCCGCATTGGCGGCGCACCCCGCCCCATAGGCGGCAT
>CAZZZX010000689.1:0-1897 GCA_964658585.1 uncultured Novosphingobium sp. | reverse complement strand
CTGAAAGTGCTGGCCAAGGCGTCCGAACAGATGCTGGGGGTGCTGCGCGGCGAGGGCACGCGGCTGTGGATCGCGGGGGTCGACAAGAAGGACCGGCGCGAGATCATGGTGTCGGACGCGGGCGATGCCGCGCCGGGCGATCTGGTGCTCGCGGAACTCGGCGGGCGGCCGCCGCGGATCGTCGCGCGTGTCACCGAGCGGCTCGGCGATCCGTTCCAGCCGCGCAGCTTCAGCCTGATCGCGATCCACAAATATGGCATCCCCGATGTCTTTCCCGAAGCCGCGATCGCCGAGGCCGAGGCGAGTGCGCGTCGCGATCTCGGCCAGGGGCGCGAGGATCTGCGTCATCTGCCGATCGTCGCGATCGATCCGGCCGACGCGCGCGATCACGACGACGCGATCTGGGCCGCGCCGGACGAGGACCCGGCCAATCCCGGCGGCTGGCGCGCGATCGTCGCGATCGCCGACGTGTCGTTCTACGTCCGGCCCGGCGGTGCGCTCGACGCGCAGGCGCGCAAGCGCGGCAATTCGGTCTATTTCCCCGATCGTGTCGTCCCGATGCTGCCCGAGATCCTCTCGGCGGATGTCTGCTCGCTCGGCGAAGGGGCGGATCGTGCCGCGCTCGCCTGCCATCTGACGATCGACGCTGCGGGCACGATCACCGGCTTCCGCTTCACGCGCGCCACCGTGCGGATCGCCGCGGTGATTCCCTACGAGGAGGCACAGGCCGCGATCGACGGCATGGCGAGCAGCGTCGCCGCCGACCTGCTGCCGGCCCTGGCGGCGCTTTGGTCGTGCTGGCGCGCGCTCGCCGCCGCGCGTGCCAAACGCGAACCGCTCGAGCTCGATCTGCCCGAGCAGCGCGTCGCGCTCGACGAGACCGGACGCATCGCCAGCGTCGCACCGCGCGAACGGCTCGACGCGCATCGCGTCGTCGAGGATTTCATGATCGCCGCCAACGTCGCAGCCGCCCGTGCGCTGGAGAAGAGGCAGGCGCCGGTGATGTACCGCATCCACGAGACGCCGAGCCGCGAGAAGCTCACCGCGCTCAAGGATTATCTGGCGACCTTCGACATCCCGCTCGCGCTCGGCCAGGTGGTGCGGCCCCGGCTGTTCAACCGCATCCTCGACGAACTCGCCGATCGCCCCGAGAAGCAGGAGATCACCGAGCAGGTGCTGCGTACGCAGATGCAGGCGGTCTATGCGCCCGCCAATATCGGCCATTTCGGGCTGGCGCTGCCGAGCTACGCGCACTTCACCTCGCCGATCCGCCGTTATGCCGATCTGCTCGTCCACCGCGCGCTGGTCGGCGCCTGGCGGCTCGATCCGCAGGCCGAGGCGACGCGGCTGCCGTCGGCGGACGCCGAGCGCTTCGCCGATCTCGGCGAGCGCATCAGCCAGGCCGAGCGGCGCGCGATGGAGGCGGAGCGCGAGACGATCGACCGCTATGTCGCGGCCTATCTCTCGACCAGGGTCGGCGAGCTGGTCGAGGCGCGGATCACGGGCGTGCAGAAATTCGGCTTCTTCGCGACGATCGAGGGACTGGGCGGCGACGGGCTGGTGCCGGTTTCGACGCTCGGCGCGGAGCGCTTCGCCTATGACGAGGCCGCGCGTGCGCTGGAAGGCGAGGAGAGCGGCGAGCGCTACACGGTCGGCCGGCGGCTGACGCTCAGGCTGGTCGAGGCCAATGTCGCGAGTGGCGCGTTACGCTTCGAACTGGCCGAGGGGGCCAGCCAAAGACCTATCCGCGGCGGCGACCGGCGGCGCCCCCCAATGGGGCGGCGCGGGCGCCCCGCCAATATCCGTCACAGAGGAAAACGATGAGTTCGCCCGTCAAGATGTCGACCACGCCGCCGCCGCTCGCGCGGCGCCAGGGGATCGCCCGGATCACGCTGTC
>CAZZZX010000688.1:0-1900 GCA_964658585.1 uncultured Novosphingobium sp. | reverse complement strand
GCAGCCCGCCACCACCAGGTCGGCGCGCTCGGTGCCGATGCAGGGCAGCGTCGCGCGCTCGGCCAGCGTCATGCCCGAGAGCCTGGCCGAGATGTCGCGCATCGCCGCGGCGGGGACGATCGCGCCGTCGACCGCCTTGCGGTCGTAGCAGGGCAGCTCGAGATGCACGCTGGCGAGCGTGGTGACCGTGCCGCTGGTGCCGAGCAGCCGCGGCGGCAGCGCGGGCCTGGGCAGGGTGAGCGCGAAATCGGCGAAAGCGTCGGCGACGCGCGTCTTCATCCGGCGATAGGCGTCGAGCCCGGCGTCGCGATCCGCGTCGGCGGGGGCACCCTCGGCTTCGCTCAGCGACACGACGCCCCACGGCGCGGAGAACCAGTCGCGGATGCAGGGTTCGCCGCCGGCGGTATCGACCAGCACGAGCTCGGTCGAGCCGCCGCCGATATCGAACACCAGCGCGGGGCCGTCGCCGGTGGGAAGCAGCGCCTGGCAGCCGAGGACGGCCAGCCGCGCCTCCTCGCCCGCATCGATCACGTCGAGGCGGATGCCGGTCTCGGCATGGACGCGCTCGACGAATTCGCGGCCGTTGGCGGCGCGCCGACACGCTTCGGTGGCGACCGAGCGGACCAGCGTGACGTTGCGGCGGCGCAGTTTGTCGGCACATACCGACAGGGCCGCGATCGCGCGGTCGATCGCGACGTCGGAGAGGCGCCCGGTCGTCGCCAGACCCTCGCCGAGCCGGACGATGCGCGAGAAGGCGTCGATGATGATGAAGCCATCGCCCGCGGGTCGCGCGATCAGCAGCCGGCAATTGTTGGTGCCGAGATCCAGCGCGGCATAGGTGGCGCGCGTCCGCTCCCCGGGCCGCGACGGCCGCGCCGCCCACCGGCCCGGCCCATGCGGGGGCCGCGCCCCGGGCGGGGGCCAGTTGTTGGCGACGTCCGCCATGTCCGCGCGTCCAATCGTTCGTCCCGGCGAAACCGTCCGCCGATGCTTGTCGCCAAGGTAGAACGCGCGCGCCGCCGCGGCAAGCGGCGCGGCGTTGACAGCCGCCGGGGCGCCCTCTAGATCGCCGCCTCTCTGGTGCCCCGTCGTCTAAAGGTAAGACTACGGACTCTGACTCCGTCAATTGAGGTTCGAATCCTCACGGGGCATCCAGCGCGAGCAGCGCGAAGGTCGCCAGCCAGTGCTCGCCCATATAATCCTCCGCGAGATGCGGAAGGGCTGCAGCGAGATGGCGTTCGGCCGCCGGGCCGGCGATCGGCGCGAGATCCGGCCGGGTGCGCGCCAGCGCGCGCCAGCACCACGCGCGGCTGAGATTGAGGCCGTCGAGATGCGCGATCTTGCCGTCGGATCGATCCGAGACGATCGCTGGCGCGAACAACGTCGCCGGCTCGCCCGCTGCCAGACCGGGCAGGAAGGCGGCGAACCAGCTGCCGAACTCGGCGGCGGCGAGCACGCGGCTCATCAGCAGCGCCTCGCACAAGGCGGGCGACAGGAATTCGTCGCCTCCCGGTTCCCATGCCTGGCAGCCGCGATCCCGCGCGAACCAGTCGCGTGCGCGCCGGTCGACGATCTCGCCCAGCGCCGCATCGTGCGCCGCCGCCCAGTCGCGCGTCAGGATGCAGGCGAAGGCGGTGTTGAAGTGCGTGCCGGTGCGGATCGGGTAGGTCAGCTTCGCCAGATGATCGCGGAAGAACGCGGCGATCCGCGCTGCCAGCGGCGCGAGCGCGTCCGCCCACCCGGCATCGTGGCGCGCCGCCTCGCCGTGCAGCGCGAGCAGCCAGGCCCAGCCATAGGGTCGCTCCCACGGGCCGCCGGGATCGCGATCGAGATAGGCGATCTCGCCCGCTACCCTGTCGGCGACGAACAGCGCGGCGGCGCGCGCGCGGATCGCGTCCGC
>CAZZZX010000687.1:0-1900 GCA_964658585.1 uncultured Novosphingobium sp. | reverse complement strand
CGCCACCACGGATCCGCCGCACCCCGGCGGCCACCGCGGCGACGAACTCGGTGAGCACCTTTCGGCCGAGATGGCGCGGATCCTTGATTTGGCTCCACAGCTTGCCGTCGGAGAAGGTGCCCGCGCCGCCCTCGCCGAACTGTACGTTCGATTCGGGATCGAGCACGCCGCGCCGCCACAGTCCCCAGGTGTCCTTGGTGCGCTCGCGCACCAGCCTGCCGCGTTCGAGCACGATCGGGCGGAACCCCGCCTGCGCGAGGATCAGCGCCGCGAACAGCCCGCACGGGCCCGCGCCGATCACCACCGGGCGGCGTGCCGCCATGCGTTCGGGCGCGCGCACCGGCGGGCGATAGCGCGTGTCGGGCGTCGGCCGCACGTCGCTCGACTCGCCGATCCGGGCGCGCACCGCGGCCTCGTCGCGCAGCACGACATCGACCGAATAGACCATCCGGATCGCGCTGCGCCGCCGCGCATCGTTGGCGCGGCGCGCGATCGTCATGTCGATCAGCGCATCGTCGTCGATGCCGAGCCGCGCCACCACCGCGGCACGCAGCGCGTCCGGCGCGTGCCCGAGCGGGAGCTGGAGATCGGAGAGGCGCAGCATGAGCGGGCCTTAGCGGTCATCCGGCGGCGGCGCCAACCTCACGGATCCGCCGGATCGTCGTGGACGAGCAGTTCCAGCCGGTTGCGCCCGCCGATTCGCGAATAGGTGAGGATGCGCGACCAGGCGCGGACGATCGCCAGCCCCGCGCCGCCGCCGCGCTCCTCGTTCGGCACCGCGCCGATATGCGGGGCGGTGCGCGGATCGAACGGCACCGCCTGATCGATCAGCACGACCTCGACCCCCTGCGCGGTCGGCGTCAGAGCGAGCGCGATCGTGCCGCCGCCCGCGATCTCGGCATGGTCGACCAGATTGACGACCAGTTCCTCGACGATCACCGCAAGACGCGCGCAAGTCCCCGGACGCGCCGGATCGCTGATCGCCGCGACCAGGGCGAGTGCCTCGCAGACGGCATTGGGGCCGAGCGCGATCTGATGTAGGGTGGGCGTCATGCTGGCCGCGTCCCGGGCCCGCCGGTTCCCCGCGCAGACCAGAGAGAGCATCGCCTTATGCTTGCCCGTATCATCCCCGTCCTCGCCATCGCGACCCTGGTCGCGACTCCAGCCTTCGCCGAGATCGGCCGCGTCAAGCGCGTGTACGGCCAGGCATCGATCCTGCGCGGCGCGACGACGCTGCCCGCCATCTCGGGTCTGCCGCTGCTCGAGAAGGACGTGCTGCAGACCGGGCCGGACGGCCGCATCAGCATCGCCTTCATCGACAATACCCGCTTCTCGGTCGGCCCGAAGAGCAAGATCGCGGTGTCGCAGTTCAAGTTCGACGAGACTACCCACCAGGGCGGCCGTTTCGATACCACGGTCGAGCGCGGCTCGCTCGCGGTGGTCTCGGGCCAGATCGCGCACGAGGGCAAGGATGCGATGCGGGTGCGTACGCCGACGTCGCTGCTGGGGGTCCGCGGCACGCGCTTCGTCGTCGACGTGAAGTGAGGACCGCGCTCGGGCTCGCCGCGCTGCTCGGTCTGTCCGCCTGCGCGACCCAGTCGGTGACGCTGCTGCCGGGCGAGCCGGGGCGCCCGGTCGGCGCGCTCGCGGTGCTCAACGAGGACGGCAGCGAGAAGGGCGTGATCGCCAGTGCCGACACCAGCACGCCGCTGGGCGGCGGCTTCCATCCGCACCAGCAGGCGCAGGGCACGATCGATCAGCGCTACGCGACGCTGATCGGCGACCTGCCGCCGCCCGCCGAGCATTTCACGCTGTCCTTCGATTTCGACATGGCGGCGCCGGGCGCCGATCAGGAAGCGACGCTCCGGCCGATCGTTGCCAACATTCCACAGGGCATGAA
>CAZZZX010000686.1:0-1913 GCA_964658585.1 uncultured Novosphingobium sp. | reverse complement strand
TTGCGTCGAGGATGCCAAGGAGGCGATCGGATCGATGGGCGACGACACGCCGCTCGCGGTCATCTCGGACAAGCCGCGCGTCATCAGCCAGTTCTTCCGGCAGAATTTCAGCCAGGTCACCAACCCGCCGATCGACAGCCTGCGCGAGACCCGCGTGATGAGCCTGTCGACGCGGTTCGGCAACCTCGGCAACATCCTCGACGTCTCGTCGACCCAGTCGAACATCCTGGTGCTTCCCTCCCCCGTGCTGAGCTCGGTCGACTGGGCGACCCTCAAGGCGTATTTCGGTGCGACCGCGGCCGAGATCGACTGCACCTTCGCCGCCGAGGCCGGCGCCGACGGGCTGCGCGCCGCGATCGCCGAGATCCGCCGCAAGGCCGAGCAGGCGGTGCGCGAGGGCCGCTCCGAACTGTTCCTCACCGACGAGCATGTCTCGGCCGAGCGCGTCGGCATCCAGATGGTGATCGCCGCCGCCGCGGTCCACACCCATCTCGTCCGCAAGGGCCTGCGCTCCTACGCGTCGATCAACGTGCGCTCGGCCGAATGCCTCGACACGCATTATTTCGCGGTGCTGGTCGGCGTCGGCGCGACGACGGTGAACGCCTATCTCGCCGAGGCCGCGATCGCCGACCGCCAGCGCCGCGGCCTGTTCGGCGAGCGCAGCCTCGAGGAGTGCATCAAGCGCTACCGCAAGGCGATCGACGACGGGCTGCTCAAGATCATCGCCAAGATGGGGATCGCGGTGATCGCCTCGTATCGCGGCGGCTATAATTTCGAGGCGGTCGGGCTCAGCCGCGCGCTGGTCGACGATCTCTTCCCCGGGATGCCGGCCAAGATCTCGGGCGAGGGCTATGCTTCGCTCCAGGTCAACGCGCTCGACCGGCACGAGAAGGCGTGGGACGCGGCGGTGGCGACGCTGCCGGTCGGCGGCTTCTACCGCCAGCGCGGCGGCGGCGAGGCGCACGCCTATTCGGCGCAGCTCATGCATCTGCTGCAGACCTCGGTCGGCACCGACAGCTATTCGACCTACCTGCAATTCTCGCGCGGGGTGCGCGACCTGCCGCCGGTCTATCTGCGCGACCTGCTCGAGTTCAACTGGGCGCGCGAGGCGATCCCGATCGACGAGGTCGAGGCGATTACCGAGATCCGCAAGCGTTTCGTCACGCCGGGCATGTCGCTGGGCGCGCTCTCGCCCGAGGCGCACGAGACGCTGGCGATCGCGATGAACCGGATCGGCGCCAAGGCGGTGTCGGGCGAAGGCGGCGAGGACAAGTCGCGCTACCAGCCCTACGAGAATGGCGACAACGCCAATTCGGTCATCAAGCAGGTGGCGAGCGGGCGGTTCGGCGTCACCGCCGAATATCTCGGCGCCGCCGAGGAGCTGGAGATCAAGGTCGCGCAGGGCGCCAAGCCCGGCGAGGGCGGGCAGCTGCCCGGCTTCAAGGTCACCGAGTTCATCGCCAGGCTCAGGCATTCGACGCCCGGCGTGACGCTGATCTCGCCGCCGCCGCATCACGACATCTATTCGATCGAGGATCTGGCGCAGCTCATCTATGACTTGAAGCAGATCAATCCGCGTGCGCGCGTGTGCGTCAAGCTGGTGTCCTCGGCGGGCATCGGCACCGTCGCGGCAGGCGTCGCGAAAGCCCATGCGGACGTGATCCTCGTCGCGGGCCATGTCGGCGGCACCGGCGCCAGCCCGCAGACCTCGATCAAATATGCCGGCACGCCCTGGGAGATGGGGCTGACCGAGACCAACCAGGTGCTGACGCTCAACGGGCTCAGGCACCGGGTCAAGCTGCGGACCGATGGCGGGCTCAAGACCGGACGCGATATCGTCATCGCCGCGATTCTGGGGGCCGAGGAGTTCGGCATCGGCACGCTCAGCCTCGTCGCGATGGGCTGCATCATGG
>CAZZZX010000685.1:0-1913 GCA_964658585.1 uncultured Novosphingobium sp. | reverse complement strand
CGGTGTCCGCTGCGAAGCAGAACATCGCCATCGATGCGATCGCCGATGTGCTGTCGCCGGCCAACCTCGCGCTCCCGCGCGCGCTCATCGCACAGCTGCCGCCGCGCCCGTTCCTGATCCAGTCCTCGCGTGAACTGTTCGATCGCTGGACCGGCATCACGTTCGATCCGCTCGCCCCCGGTGCGACGATCGCGTCGGTGACGTTCGACCTGCTGCTCGATCAGGAACGCGCCGCCCGCATGGTCCGCGACCAGCCCGGCGACATAGTCGTCGAGCATCTCCGCCGCGGTGATGCCGCCGGCACCGTCGAGCCAGTCGCCGGCTTCCGCGATCCGGCCGAGCGTCGCGATCCCCTCGCCGAACACCGAACGTCCGTGAAGGACGATCTTGAAGCCGTTGTGATCGGGCGGATTATGACTGCCGGTGACTTCGATGCCGGCATCGACTTCTAGCGTCGCCTCGGCATGATAGAGCATCGGCGTCGACGACAGGCCGATGCGCACCACGTCGACGCCGCTTGCGGTCAGCCCCTCGATCAGCGCGGCTTCGAGCAGCGGCGACGATGTGCGTCCGTCGCGCCCGACGACGATCCGCGTGCCGCCCGCACGGCGCAGCTGCGTCGCGAAGCTGCGGCCGAGCGCGGTCGCATCGGCGGGCCCGAGCGTACGGCCGACCACGCCGCGAATATCGTATTCGCGCAGGATGCTCGCATCGAACCGGTGCCCCATCCGCGTCGTCGCTCAGGCGCGATCGCGCTCGGCGATCAGCACGTCGCGCGCCGCATTCACCCGCGCCGCCAGCCCGGCGCTGCCGCCGGCATCGGGATGGACGCGCGCGATCAGCCGGCGATGCGCCGCGACGATCTCGTCGCGACTCGCGGACGCCGGCAGATCGAGCAGCGCGCGCGCCTCGGCCGGCGACGGCAGCTCGCCGCGCCGCTTGTTCTGCGCGAGCCACCAGATCGCGAACAGGATCGCGAAGGCGACGATGAGCTTCACGACCGGCGGCTCACGCGGCGGCGGTCTGCTCGCGCATGACGAGCCCGGTCGGCTGCGGAAGCTGGAGCGAGGCGACCATCTCGCGCAGTTCCTGGCGCGCCGCGACATGGCTCAGCCCGGCGCTGGCGATCGCACCGAGATCCAGCAATGTCAGGCCCTTGGGGAAGAGCTCCCGATAGATCACGCGCTCGCCGAGACCCGGGATGACACGGAAGCCGACCCGCTTGGCGAGCTCGTCCACCGCGGCGCCGACGCGGCGCATGTTCTTGGCGTCGAGATGCTGGAGGCGGTTGCGCAGCACCACCCAGTCGACCGTGCCGCTGTCGATCTTGGCGCGCGCCTTGCGCGCGTCCCACACCACTTCGGCATAGAAGCTCGGGCGCTTGACGCGGTAGGTGTCGGGATCGACCTGGCCGATCAGATCGAGATCGATGAAGCTGTCGTTGATCGGCGTGACCAGCGAATCGGCCCGCGCCGCCGCCTTCATCGCATAGGGATCGTCGCGGCCCGGCGTGTCGACGACGACGAACTCGGCATCCTCCGCCAGGTCGTCGATCCGCCGGTCGATATTGGCGTCCTTGCCGGGATCGAACACCTCGAACCGCGGCGTCGGCAATTCGATCGCCTCGCGGCGCGAGGTCGCGGTGCGGTTCTCGAGATAGCGCACCATCGTCTTCTGCCGGGTGTCGAGATCGATCGCCGCGACTCGCCGGCCCTGCGCGGCGAGCGCCACCGCGACATGCACCGCGGTGGTCGATTTCCCCGTGCCGCCCTTCTCGTTGGCGAAGACGATGATATGTGCACGGGCCAAGCCGACGTCCTTCCGAATGAAGCCGAAACCGGCGGTGGCGGCCCCTTGATTTGCGTCCGGGTCCGCCGCACAGCACCGGCCTCGGGTCATATCGGAGCGTCGCT
>CAZZZX010000684.1:0-1916 GCA_964658585.1 uncultured Novosphingobium sp. | reverse complement strand
CGACGAGGGTCTTCAATCTGCAAAGGGATCGCGGACCAGGATCGTGTCCTCGCGCTCGGGACTGGTCGAGACCAGCGCGACCGGGCACTGGATCCGCTCCTCCACCCGCCGGATATATTTGATCGCCGCCGCGGGCAGGTCCGCCCAGCTCCGCGCGCCCCGGGTCGAGCCGCTCCATCCCTCGATCGTCTCGTAGATCGGTTCGACCGCCGCCTGGTCGCTGGCGTGCGGCGGCAGATAGTCGAACGTCTCGCCGCCCAGCCGGTAGCCCGTGCAGATCCGCAGTTCGTCGAACCCGTCGAGCACGTCCAGCTTGGTCAGCGCGATGCCGGTGATGCCCGACACCGCCGCCGCCTGCCGCACCAGCACCGCGTCGAACCAGCCGCAGCGGCGCTTGCGCCCGGTGACGGTGCCGAACTCGTGTCCGCGCGTGCCCAGCCGCTCGCCCGTCGCATCGTCCAGCTCGGTCGGGAACGGGCCCGAGCCGACCCGCGTCGTGTACGCCTTCACGATGCCGAGCACATAGCCTGCCGCCGCCGGGCCCAGCCCCGATCCGCCCGCCGCGGTGCCGGCGATCGTGTTGGACGAGGTGACGAACGGATAGGTGCCGTGATCGACATCGAGCAGCACCCCCTGCGCCCCCTCGAACAGGATGCGCTTGCCCGCGCGCTTGGCCTGGTTGAGCGTCACCCACACCGGCTTGGCGAAGGGCAGCACGATGTCCGCGATCTCGGTCAGGTCGCGCAGCAGCCGATCGCGATCGATCGGCGGTTCGCCGAAGCCCGCGCGCAACGCGTCGTGATGCGCGCACAGCCGCTCGATCTGCGGATCGAGGCTGTCGAGATGCGCGAGATCGCACACCCGGATCGCGCGCCGGCCGACCTTGTCCTCATAAGCCGGGCCGATGCCGCGCCTGGTCGTGCCGATCCGGCCCGCGCCGCTGGCATCCTCGCGCAAACCGTCGAGATCGCGGTGGAAGGGCAGGATCAGCGGGCAGGTCTCGGCGATGTGGAGATTGTCCGGCGCGATGACGACGCCCTGGCCGGCAAGCTTGGCGATCTCGTCGCGCAGGTGCCACGGATCGAGCACCACGCCGTTGCCGATCACGCTGAGCGTGCCGCGCACGATCCCCGAGGGCAGCAGGCTCAGCTTGTAGGTGGTGTCGCCGACGACGAGCGTGTGGCCGGCATTGTGGCCGCCCTGGAAGCGCACGACGATCTCGGCGCGCTCGGCGAGCCAGTCGACGATCTTGCCCTTGCCCTCATCGCCCCACTGGGCGCCGACGACGGTGACGTTGGCCATGAATGACTGTTCCTAGCTGAAGAGGGCGACGTTGCCCGGCCATAGCTCCCCCCGTTCGTCCTGAGGAGGGGGCGAGCGATGCCGAAGACCCGTCTCGAAGGACTTTCGCGGCGCGCAGGCCCTTTCGAGACGGCATTTCGGCAGGCCCGATGCCGCCGCCTCGCCGCGAACCGGGGTCAGCCCACGCGGTGGAGCGCGTCATCGCGCCAGACCTGGTCGCACCCCAGCGCCGCCGCATCGTCGTCTCCGCCCAGCGCGGCGACCGTCGCATAGCCCTGCTCGCGCAAGGCGCGGCCGGCGGTGCGATCGTGGCCGAGCGGCAGGAACACGCGCGCGCGGGGCGGCGGCGCCAGCCCGGCGCTCACCAGCGGATCGAGATACAGCGAGAAGCCGACCGCGGGCTCCTCGCGCCCGTCGGCATGGAGCACCGCATAGCTCCCGCCGCGCCCGATCTCGCCGCGCACCCCGCCCGCGAACAGCGAGAAGCCGATCCAGCTCTGATATTCGAAGCCGTGGCGCTCGGTCGGGTCGAGCGTGACGGTGGCGCGGTCGCCGACCTCGGCGACGATCGCGCGCACGCCGTCGAGGCGCGAGGCCATGAGGCCGTGCGTGTC
>CAZZZX010000683.1:0-1920 GCA_964658585.1 uncultured Novosphingobium sp. | reverse complement strand
GCCGATGCCGCCGCGCTCTCCGACTGGACCCATCCGCGCTTCCCGCTCTCGGGCGGCCAGCTGATCGCGCGCGGTCTCGCGGCGGGCCCCGACATCGCGCGCACGCTCAAGGCGATCGAGTCGCGCTGGGTCGCGGAGGGCTTCCCGGATGCCGCGCGGCTCGCCGAACTGGTCGCGGAGGCCCTGCGCGAACGCGGCGCGGGCTGACCGGTGCCGATCGCCGGTCCAACGGTCGATCGCCGCCGCCGCGATCGTCGCGATCACTGCACCGAGCACCAGCATCGCCGAGTCTCCCAACAGAACGAAACAGGAACATATCAGTCGCTTTCCAACTGCGCAAGCCTCGCCTAGACGGATCGCATGGCCATCCAATCCGATCGCTGGATCCGCGAGCAGGCGCTCGCCCATGCGATGATCGAGCCGTTCGTCGAGGCGCAGCGGCGCGAGGGCTGCATCAGCTACGGCCTGTCGAGCTATGGCTACGACGCGCGCGTCGCGGACGAGTTCAAGATCTTCACCAATGTCGATTCGGCGACGGTCGATCCCAAGAACTTCGCCACCAACAGCTTCGTCGATCGCAAGACCGACTGCTGCATCATCCCGCCCAACAGCTTCGCGCTCGCCAGGACGGTGGAATATTTCCGCGTGCCGCGCGACGTGCTGGTGATCTGCCTCGGCAAGTCGACCTATGCGCGCTGCGGGATCATCGTCAACGTGACGCCGCTGGAGCCCGGCTGGGAGGGGCATGTCACGCTGGAATTCTCCAACACCACGCCGCTGCCCGCCAAGGTCTATGCCAATGAGGGCGCGTGCCAGTTCCTGTTCCTGCAGGGCAACGAGCCGTGCGAGATCAGCTATGCCGATCGCGCGGGCAAATATATGGGTCAGCGCGGCGTGACGCTGCCACGGCTCTAGCCGCCGGGAATGGGGGAGTTCGACTCATGTCGTTGGTCGCATTGACCGCGCTGGCGCTGGGGATCGGCGCGACCGGCAATCCGCTGCTCGGCACCTGGATCGGCCAGCGCGCCGCGACGGTCGACCGGATCGACATCGCCGGCCGGTCAACGATGACGATCACCCCCGACGCGATCCTGTTCGGTGCGGGGCGCCGCGAGATCGGCGTCGCGCCGATCTCGGGGTTCGAGCATGACGACGGCACGATGTCGGTGCGCACGCGGTTCGGCGAGCTCTACCGCTTCCGGTTCAGCGACGCCGACCATATCTGCCGCGTCGCCGATCTGCGCACGCGCGATCGGATGGCGGCGGCGACCCCGCAATGCTTCGCGCGGGGCAAGGCGTAGGACGACAGTGGCGGCATGGTGAGCCGTTCGCTTCGGGCGTAGCCGAAAACGGCAATCGGGACATCGATCGGGTGGGTTCTCGATCGGCGCATCGCGACCGCGCTCGATGCGGCTCGAACCGGGCGGGAAGGCGCTCGGGGCGGCTCAAGCTTGCTCTTTCACCATCGCTCGCGTGCCCCTAGATCGCGGCTGTGAGCGAGACACCGACCACCGACCGCTTCGCCGAGGATGCCGCGACCTATACCGTGCGCGGCGCGGGCCAGCCCGATCTCGACGCCGGCGTGGCGGCGATCCGCAACGTGCTCGCGACGCTGCCGGTGCGCCCCGGCGTCTACCGGATGCAGGATGCGCGCGGCGACGTGCTGTACGTCGGCAAGGCGCGCGCGCTCAGGAACCGGGTCGTCAACTATACCCAGGTGACGCGGCTGACCCGGCGGTTGCAGCGCATGGTCGCGCAGACCCGGTCGATGACGATCGTCACGACCAATACCGAGGCCGAGGCGCTGCTGCTCGAGGCGCAGCTCATCAAGCGCTTCCGCCCGCCCTACAACGTGCTGCTGCGCGACGACACGTCGTTCCCCTTCATCCTGCTGCGCGAGGATCACGCCTTTCCGCGCGC
>CAZZZX010000682.1:0-1922 GCA_964658585.1 uncultured Novosphingobium sp. | reverse complement strand
GAGGCCAAGGCCGTGGTGCGCGATCATCGCCTTGTTGGCGGTGACGAACGCCTTGCCTGCCGCGATCGTGCCGCGTGCGATGGTCAGCGCGGGCCCGTCCGAGCCGCCGATCAGTTCGACCACGACATCGACATCGTCGCGCGCGGGCAGCGTGGTGGCGTCGTCGACCCAGGCGAAACGCGTCAGATCGACACCCCGATCGCGAGACCGGTCGCGCGCCGAGACCGCGACGATCTCGATCGGCCGGCCGGCGCGCCGCTCGATCAGCTCGCGATTGGCGTCGAGCAGCTTGACGACACCACCGCCGACCGTGCCGAGCCCGGCCAGCGCCACCCGTAACGTATCTGCCATCCTACACTCTCCCGATCGGCGCGCCGCGCTGGCACGCACGACCGGGCGAGGCAAGAGGCGTGCTACCGGATCAGCGGCACTTCACATGGCCGCGATCGATCGAGCGGCCGAGCAGCGCGCCGCCGCCCGCGCCGAGCAAGGTGCCGAGCGTGCCGCCGCCGAGCAGCGCACCCGCCGCACCGCCGCCCAGCGCGCCGATCACCGTTCCGGTCGTGCCGTCGCTGCGGCGGCAGTAATAGCGGTTGTCGCGACCGCGATAGACCTGGTCGTCGCGACCGAGGCGGCGCGCGCCGCCATGATAGTTGCGATCATAATGATCGGCCGGATCCCAGTTCCGGTCACCGCCGTGCCAGCCGTGATCGTTGCCGCGGTCGCCATAGGGCTGCGCCAGTACCGGCGCGGTGGCCAGCGGGGCACTCATCGTCGCGACCGCCACGGCCGCCATCAGCATCGTCTTCATCGTACCACTCCTCGAAACCCGCCCGCTCAACCGCCCGCGCATCCGATGGTTGCGCGGGCGATCCGAGCATCCGTCTAGCGCGGCCCGGGTGGCGCGACGCTGAACGCGTCGGTCAGCGAAACGACAGGTTCAGACGGTTTCGTGCTGGGTGACGGGCGCGGCGTTGACCCCCATCGACTGCAGATAGCGCCGCACGTTGCGCGCCGCCTGGCGAATGCGATGCTCGTTTTCGACCAGCGCCAGGCGGACATAGCCCTCGCCCTCCTCGCCGAAGCCGACGCCGGGCGCGACCGCGACCTGCGCGTGGGTCAGCAGCTGCTTGGAGAATTCGAGCGCGCCGAGATGCCTGAGCGCGGGCGGGATCGGCGCCCAGCAGAACATCGAGGCTTCGGGCACGGGCAGCTCCCACCCGGCGCGGCCGAAGCTCTCGACCATCACGTCGCGGCGGCGCTTGTAGAGCGCGCGATTGCTCGCGACGATATCCTGCGGGCCGTTGATCGCCGCCACCGCCGCCGCCTGGATCGGCGTGAAGGCGCCATAATCGAGATACGACTTCACCCTGGTGAGCGCGGCGATCAGCGTGCGGTTGCCGACCGCGAAGCCGATCCGCCAACCCGCCATCGAATAGGTCTTCGATACGCTGGTGAACTCGATCGCGACGTCGCGCGCGCCCGGCACCTGGAGGATCGAGGGCGTCGGCACGTCGCCGAAATAGATTTCCGAATACGCCAGATCGGACAGCACCCAGAGCTTGTGTTCCTTGGCGAAGGCGACGACCTTCTCGTAAAAGGCGAGATCGGCGACATAGGCGGTCGGGTTGGACGGATAGCCCATCACCAGCACCGAGGGCTTGGGCACGGTGTAGGCGACCGCGTGCTCGAGCCGCTTGAAGAAATCCGGCCCCGGCGCGGCGGGGATCGAGCGGATCGCGGCGCCCGCGATGATGAACCCGAAGGTGTGGATCGGGTAGCTCGGGTTGGGCGCGAGCACGACGTCGCCCGGCGCGGTGATCGCCTGGGCGAGGTTGGCGAGCCCCTCCTTGGAGCCCAGCGTCACCACCACCTCGCTGTCCGGATCGAGCTCGACCCCGAAACGGCGCGCATAATAGCCG
>CAZZZX010000681.1:0-1926 GCA_964658585.1 uncultured Novosphingobium sp. | reverse complement strand
CCGCGCCGACCAGCAGCAGCCCGTGATTGTCGCGCGCGTGCGCGACGAACGCGCGGCTGTCGGTCTTCATCTTGAGCCCGAGCATCAGCCCCTTGCCGCGCACGCCCTCGAAGAGATGGTCGTGGTTCGGCAGCAGTTGCTCGATGGCGCCGCGCAGCCGCTCGCCCAGCGCGGCGACGCGCTCGAGGAAGCCGGGCTCGAGCACCACGTCGAGCACCGCCTGCCCGGCGGCCATCGCCAGCGGGCCGCCGCCATAGGTCGAGCCGTGGGTGCCGAAGGTCATGCCCTTCGCGGCCTCTTCGGTGGCGAGGCAGGCGCCCATCGGAAAACCGCCGCCGATCCCTTTGGCGGAGGCCATGATGTCCGGCGTGATGCCGTAATGTTCGTGTGCGTAAAGCTTGCCGGTGCGCGCGACGCCGCATTGGACCTCGTCGAGCACCAGCAGCAGGCCGTGCTGGTCGCACAGCCGGCGCAAGCCCTTGAGGAAATCGTCCGAGGCGGGCCTGATTCCGCCCTCGCCCTGGATCGGCTCGACGAGGAAACCTGCCGTCGTATCGTCGATCAGCGCCTCGGCCGCGGCGAGATCGTCGAACGGTGCGTAGCGGAAGCCGGGCAGCAGCGGCTCGAACCCGCCGCGCATCTTGTCCTGGTCGGTCGCCGAGATGGTGCCGAGCGTGCGGCCGTGAAACGCGTTCTTGAACGCGATCAGCGTCGTGCGCTGCGGATTGCCGCTGACGAAGTGATAGCGCCGCGCGGTCTTGATCGCGCACTCGACCGCCTCGGCGCCCGAATTGGTGAAGAACACCGTGTCGGCGAAGCTGTGCGCGACCAGTCGCCTGGCCAGCGCCTCGCCCTGCGGCGACCCGTAGAGGTTGGAGACATGGACCAGCGTCGCCGCCTGATCCTGGATCGCCTGTGTCAGGTGGGGATGGCCGTGCCCGAGCAGATTGACCGCGATGCCGCTCGCGAAATCGAGGAAGCGCCGACCGTCTTCGGAAAACAGGTAGCAGCCCTCGCCGCGCACCGGTCGCACATCGCACCGCGGATAGACGGGCATGAGCGCGGTGATCGTCATCTTTCGGGGCTCCTTCGGGTCCAACGCAAAAAGGCGGCCCGTGACGGCCGCCTCAGCGTGCCCGGCCAGTAGCCAGATGCTGGCATTCGGTCAATCGCAGCGACGCGTCTGGACGAGGACGCCGCGCCGTCGTCGCGGGCGGACGGAAGCAATCCTAGGGCCCCGCGCGATGGTGGATGGTGTCGTCCGGTGCGTCTCACGATGCGGCACAGTCGCTATCGTGTGCGTTGGCCGGGCGGCGACGGGGTCGACGAGGGAATGGCGAGATGCGACTATCGGCAATGCGCGGTTCGACCGGGGCTTCGCCGCGCGTTCGCGCCGCCGTCGCCGCGCGCCCATGACCATCGATGTCGCGATCGTCGGGGCGGGAGCGGCGGGTGTCGGCGCCGCGCGGCGCCTTGCCGAGGCCGGTCTGTCGGTGCTGATGGTCGAAGCGGCCGATCGCGTCGGCGGACGGGCGTGGACGCAGGACATCGGCGGGTTGCCGCTGGATCTCGGCTGCGGCTGGCTGCATTCGGGCGAGCGTAATCCATGGACCCGGATCGCCGAGGCGACGGGCTTCACGATCGACCGGCGCGCGCCGGCGTGGGGGCGGCAATGGCGCGAACTCGGCTTCTCCGCCGCCGACCGCGCCGCTGCCGGCGACGCTCTCGACGCCTGGCAGGCCCGGCTCCGCGACGCGCCGCCGGCAAGCGACGTCGCCGCCGATGCGCTCGTGCCCCGCGCGCGCTGGAACGCCTGGCTCGAGGCGATGTCGGGCTTTCTCAACGGCGCCCCGCTCGGCCGGCTCTCGGCGGCGGACTATCTCGCCTATGAAGGCGCGGCGAGCGCGCACGACTGGCGGGTCGTCG
>CAZZZX010000680.1:0-1927 GCA_964658585.1 uncultured Novosphingobium sp. | reverse complement strand
GATCGTCTCGCTGAGCGCGGCGGTGGTGACGCCCAGATCGGCGGCGAGATCGAGCCGCGGCCGGATCGCGATCTCGGGCTTGGGCAGCGCGTCCTCGACACGCGGCGCGCGGATGCCGGGCAGCGACTTGGCCTGATCCGCGACGACCTGCGCCGCCGCGGCGAGCTTGGCGGGATCGTCGCCGGCGAGCAGCACCGAGACGTCGCGATCGCTGTCGTTGCCGCCATTCTGCGATTCGAAGCCGACGCGCGCATCGGCGATGCGGTTGAGCTCGGGCGCGATGCGGCGCTCGAACTCGGTACTGGTGACCTTGCGATCCTTGTTGAGCGACATCGCGACGGTGGCGCTCGCCGGGTCGATGAACTCGACCACGGTGACCACCTCGGGCTCGCGCTTGAGCATCGCCGTCACCTGATCGGCGACCGCCTCGGTCTGGGCGAGCGTGGTGCCGGGCACCATCGCGATCGTGACCCGGCTGGTGTCGAGGTTGAGCGGCGGCTGGAAGGTGAAGGGCAGCGTCGCGAACGCGATGATGGTCAGCACGAAGGCGAATGCGGAGCCCGCCATCATCCAGAAGCGATGGTCGCGCGCGAAGGCGAGCCGCCGCGTCCAGCCGCCGCGCAGCTTGGCGGCCTGCGCGCGCCGGGTGTCGAGCGTCCAGCGCAGCACCGCCTGATAGGCGTCCGACCAGCGCCCGCCGCCATGCTCCTGCTGGCCGTGCGACTCGAGGAAATAGGCCGCGATCATCGGCGTGATGAGCCGCGCGACGAGCAGGCTCATCAGCACCGCGACCACCACGGTCAGCCCGAAATTCTTGAAGAACTGCCCGGCGATGCCCGGCATCAGCCCGACCGGCAGGAACACCGCGACGATCGAGAAGGTGGTGGCGACGACGGCGAGCCCGATCTCGTCGGCGGCGTCGATCGCGGCCTGATAGGCGGTCTTGCCCATCCGCATGTGCCGCACGATGTTCTCGATCTCGACGATCGCGTCGTCGACCAGCACGCCCGCGACCAGGCTGAGCGCGAGCAGCGTCATGAAGTTGAGCGTGAAGCCCATCAGGTCCATGATCCAGAAGGTCGGGATCGCGGACAGCGGAATGGCGAGCGCCGAGATCAGCGTCGCGCGCCGGTCGCGCAGGAAGAAGAACACCACCACCACCGCGAGCACCGCGCCCTCGACCATCGAGCGCAGCGCGGCATCGTAATTCTCGATCGTATAGTCGACATTGGCGACGCGCTTGGTGAAGTGGATCTTGGGGTTCTCCTTCTCGATCTGGGCGAGCACCTTCTGGGCGCCCCGGTAGACCGACACGTCGGAGGCGCCGCGCGCGCGGATCAGGCCGAAGGCGACGGTCGGCTTGCCGTTCATCTTGGCGATCTCGCGGACCTCGCCGTACGAATCCTTGACCTGCGCGATGTCGGACAGCTTGACCGTCCGCCCGCCGCCGATCGCGACCTGGGTCTGGCCGAGCGTGAAGGCGTCCTGCGCGTTGCCGACGATGCGGACCGACTGCTCGGCGCCCTCGATCTCGGCGCGGCCGCCCGCGGCGTTGAGGTTGGTGGCGAGCAGTTGCTGGTTGACCGCCGCGGCGGTGAGGCCGAACGCCTGCATCCGGGCGGGATCGAGGATCACGCGGATCTCGCGGCTGACCGCGCCCGAAGTCTTGACCGCCTGCATCCCCTCGACGCCGAGCAGGCGGCGCGAGACGTCGTTGGTGACGTACCAGGAGAGCTGCTCCATCGTCATGTCGGTCGCGCTCGCGGTGTAGCGCGCGATCGGGTCGCCATTGACCTGCGCGCGCGTCACCTGCGGCTCGAGGATGCCGTTGGGCAGGTTGGAGCGGATCTGCGACACCGCCTCGCGCACGTCGTTGACCGCGCGATCGACCGGCGTGTCGAGCGAGAACTGGACGAAGGTCTCGCTC
>CAZZZX010000679.1:0-1929 GCA_964658585.1 uncultured Novosphingobium sp. | reverse complement strand
CCGGGCCTCTTCTCGAGCGCCAAGCGTCGGGGTCGTATCGACTTAGCTTTCAGCGGTGCATAACCACCTTGGCCGCACAAAATTTGGGCGCATCGCCGCGTCTTGGGTGCCGGGAGGATATGGAACGGAGATGGCTGCGGATTTCGACCTCGACCGATTCGTGACGGCACAGGCGACGACCCATGACACAGCGCTCACCGAAATCCGGCGCGGCGCCAAGCGCAGCCATTGGATGTGGTACGTCTTTCCGCAGATCGCCGGTCTCGGTTCCAGCGAGATGGCAAGGCGCTATGCCATCGGATCACTGGACGAAGCGCGCGCCTATCTCGCGCATCCGCTGCTCGGGCTCCGACTTCGCGACTGTGTCGGCACGTTGCAGGATCTGACCGGGACTAATGCGATCGCGGTGTTCGGCGAGGTCGATGCGATGAAGCTCCGCTCTTCCTTGACCTTGTTTGCCGAAGCGGGCGGAGGCCCGCTCTTTGTTGCGGCGCTGGAGCGGTGGTTCGACGGCGCCGCAGACGCGGCGACACTTGCTAAGGTGAGATCCTTCTCGCCCTAGTCTTTGCAGTCCTTCAGGAACACCAGTCGGGTTTGGGATGATGGCGAAGCCATGGTCGCGCGGCGCCGATCGCGATCAGGGTCTCGCCGACATCCCGGCTGCCAACGCTAACGCGCGCGACCGACCGGTTATAGCTTCGCCCTACCCGCTCGAACGTCACGACCTTGCCATCGAGCAGTACGCGGGCGTGTTCGGATGCGACTTCTCCGCGTTCGATCTCGAGCCGGCATTTTGCCTGGCGCGCATGAATCTCGGGCGCGTCGATATTGGCGATCCGGATGCGCTCGCCGCTCGTGAGGCGGAAGGTGTCGCCGTCCGTCACATAGCGGACCTGCCCGGTCTCGGCGCGCGGGGACGCGCTGCAGGCAACACCCGTCATCATTAGGAAGCAGATCGCCAAGGGGGAGCGCAACCGGGTCATCTGCCGGGTAGTAGCGCGAGAGGTCCGTAGAACAAGACGCGAACGGATCTCCTGGGCCAACACGGTGTCCTTCTGCGATCAGCGCGGTGGGAGAGCGTTCCCGCGACGCCGGCAGCTTCACCCGCTCTTTGAGGCGCAATCCTTGGTCGCTCCCGCGGCCTCATACGATCAACCCGTAAAGGGTCCGTACGCTTCGCTACGGCCTTTTGCCGTGCCGCCAAAAGATGATCGCGGCCACGAGATCGACACTTCGGGCGCCAGTCGAGCGGGATGAACCCGCCGGCTTCGCCAAGGAGCCTCGATATGTTCACCGACATCTGGACCGCCCGCCGCAGCGCCCTCAGCCTCTCGAAGAACCTCATGGTCGCAACGATGGTCATCGCCATCGGAACCCAGTTTGGCGTCATCACCGCGGACGATTGCGACGGCGACGTTTCGATCATCAACGAATATGATCCTTTCGCCTGACCTCAAGGCGGGGGCTTCGCCCCCGCCCCTTCTCGTTTGAGATTGCCCTTGGATGATATAACCGACCAAGCCAGCGCGCATTTTATCAACTCGACCCTTTCGGGAACGCACTGTCGAGCATGTCTTCGTGGGGGAAGCGCTCCCGGCGGCTCTGGCAGTTGGGCGTGACCTGCGTCGAGGTGCTGCGATCCGAGTTCGATGCCGGCGGCTAGCCCCAAGTGATGGGCTATCGCAACGTCACGCGGCATATCCAGTTCAAGACCAAGACGGTGGGCGGCAAGACCGACGCCGTAAAGATCAACGTCAAGCTAATGGACAAGCCGAGCGGGTGCGTCCTGTGGATCGTCGTGACGCCAGACCTCGTATTCGACCATTATCTTTGGTTCGGGGGTGAGCCGGGTGAACCGCTTCCCGATATCAGCGCGAACATGATCGCCAAACACAGCAAAGGGACGTCGCTGGGCAAGAAAAACGAACG
>CAZZZX010000678.1:0-1931 GCA_964658585.1 uncultured Novosphingobium sp. | reverse complement strand
CTCGACAGCGACCCGACCAAGCTGATCGAGATCGTCGGGCTCGGCAAGCAGCTGCTGATGACGCGCGGGGCGCTGACCACCTTCTCGATCGCCAACGACGTCGCCAAATATTTCGCGATCCTGCCGGCGATGTTCATCGTGCTCTATCCGGGGCTCGCGATCCTCAACGTCATGCATCTGGCGACCCCGACCAGCGCGATACTCTCGGCGATCGTCTTCAACGCGGTCATCATCCCGCTGCTGGTGCCGCTGGCGCTCAAGGGCGTGGCCTATCGCCCGATCGGCGCGGGGCCGCTGCTGGCCCGCAATCTCGGCATCTACGGGGCCGGCGGCATCGTCGCGCCGTTCATCGGCATCAAGTTGATCGATCTGGCGGTTTCCTCCATCGGTCTGGCCTAAGGAGCTTATCATGGGCAGCGACTTCCTCTCCGGGCTGCGGCCCGCCATCGTCCTGACGGTGCTGCTGACGATCCTGACGTGCGGGGTCTATCCGCTCGTCGTCATGGGAATCGGCAAGGTCGCGTTCGCACACCAGGCGAACGGCAGCCTGATCGTCGACAAGGGGACCGTCACCGGCTCCGAGCTGATCGGGCAATCCTTCACCAGCACCCGCTACTTCAATTCGCGGCCGTCGGCCGCGGGCAAGGGCTATGACGGCACCGCGTCCGCGGGTTCCAATCTCGGCCCGACATCCAAGGCGCTGGTCGATCGCATGAAGGGCGACATCGCGAAGTATCAGGCGATGAACCCGGGCACGCCGATCCCCGCCGATCTCGTGACGGCATCCGGCTCCGGTCTCGATCCGGACATCAGCCCCGCCGCGGCGCTGTTCCAGGTGCCCCACCTCGCCAAGGTCCGCGGCATCCCCGAAGCGCGGCTGACCGCGCTCGTCAACGCGTCCGTCGATACGCCGATCGTGCCGTTCCTGGGGGATCCGCATGTCAACGTGCTGGCGCTCAACCGGCAACTCGACCAGCTCGCGGCCCCTCTGGGACGGTGAAGCCGGACGCCAGCCGCCCCGATCCCGATGCCCTCCTGCGCGTCGCCGCGCGGGAGGGCCGCGGCAAGCTCAAGGTTTTCCTGGGGGCGGCGCCGGGGGTCGGCAAGACCTACGAGATGCTCTCGGAAGGCGCGGCGCGGCGACGGGGGGGGGCCGACGTCGTCGTCGGCGTGGTCGAGACGCATGGCCGCTACGAGACCGAGGCGATGACCCGGGGGCTGGAGATCCTGCCGCGTGCCGAGATCGTCGTACAGGGTCGGACGCTGACCGAGATGGACCTCGATGCGATCCTCGAGCGGCGGCCCACGCTCGTTCTCGTCGACGAACTCGCGCATACCAACGTCCCCGGCTCCCGCCACCCCAAGCGCTACCAGGATGTCGAGGAGCTGATCGCCGCCGGGATCGACGTCTACTCGACGGTCAACATCCAGCACCTTGAAAGCCTCAACGACGTCGTCGCGTCGTTCACCCGCGTCCGCGTTCGCGAGACCGTGCCCGATCGCGTGCTCGAAGCCGCCGAAATCGAGGTCGTCGACATTCCGCCCGACGAGCTGATCGAGCGGCTCAAGGACGGCAAGGTCTACATTCCCGACGAGGCGACGCGCGCACTCGGCCATTTCTTCTCCAAGTCCAATCTCTCCGCGTTGCGCGAGCTCGCGCTGCGCCGCGCCGCGCAGGCGGTCGATGCGCAGATGCTCGATTATGTCCGCAGCCATGCGCTGGCCGGGACATGGGCCGGCGGCGAACGCGTCGTCGTCGCGGTGAGCGAGCTGCCCGGCGCGGAGACGCTGGTCAGGACCGCCAAACGCATCGCCGACGCACTCCATGCGCCATGGACCGGCGTCCATATCGAGACGCCGCGCAGCCGGTCGTTCGGCGACGCCGATCAGCTTCGCCTCGGGCCTTCGCATGGGCACAGCCGTCCTGCGGC